>NZ_JBFBBQ010000003.1:0-159723 GCF_040682775.1 Amycolatopsis sp. NPDC051106
TTTTTGGTGGGACACCCACTCAATCGCTTCGAGCGAGAGCTTGGTTCGTGTCCCGGCGGCCGCCCGGTTTCCCTGGCGACTTGGAGAACTTTACATGCCCGGAAACCCTCGAAAACAGGGGGGGTCCCTTAACAAGATCAGCGCAGGTCAGACCCCATGACGAAGCCCGCCTGAAGCCCAGTGTGCACCTGCGGACCCCGGAGCGCCAAAGAAAAAGCCGCGAAGGAACATTGCTCCGAGTACATTGCGCCGTATTGCACCGCGCCAAAGCTCCGCCTAGCGTCGGCCGCATGACCCTCGCGTACGACGACCTCGGCCCGGAGCACGGCCGGCCGGTCCTCCTCGTCCACGGCCACCCCTTCGACCGCTCGATGTGGCGTCCCCAGGCCGAGTACCTGGCCGAGCGTGGCCACCGCGTCGTGGTCCCCGACCTCCGCGGTTACGGCGAATCGAAGAGCGGCGAATCGACGTGCACGGACACCAAGACCACCCTCGACGTCTTCGCGAACGACCTGATCGACCTGGCCGACCACCTCGACCTCCAAAGGTTCGTCCTCGGCGGCCTCTCCATGGGCGGCCAAATCGTCATGCAGCTGGTGCGGGACCACCCGGGCCGGGCGGAAGCCCTCCTCCTGGCCGACACCTTCCCCGGCCTCGACACCCCGGAGGCGAAGCAGGCCCGCATCGACACCGCCGCGCGGATCACCGAGGAGGGCATGCACCGCTACGCCGAGGAGGTCCTCCCCAAGATGATCTCGAAGAGCACCCGCGCGAGCAGGCCGGACGTCGAAGCGCACGTCATGAAGATGATGCGCGACGCTCCCCGGGAAGGAGCCGCGGCCGCGCTCAGGGGACGCGCCGAGCGCCCTGACCACACGCCGACGCTCAAGGACATCGACGTCCCCACTCTGGTGGTCGTCGGCAGTGAGGACGAGTTCACCCCGGTGGAGGACGCCCGGCTCATCCACCGGGAGATCCCCGCCTCGACCCTGGTGGTCATCGACGGCGCGGGCCACCTGCCTAACCTGGAGCGCGAGACCGAGTTCAACGAAGCGCTCAGCACCTTCCTGACCACAAGCGGAGCCAAGCCATGACCCACCAGACCGTGTTCGTGACCGGCGCCAGCGCCGGCTTCGGTGACGCCATCGCCCGCCGGTTCGTCGCCGAGGGCGCCCGGGTGATCGCCGTCGCCCGCAGCGAGGACAAGCTCGAGAAGCTCGCCGGGGAGCTGGGCGACGCCGTCCTCACGCTCAAGCTCGACGTCAGCGACCCCGAAGCGGTCAAGACGAAGATCGACAGCCTCCCCGCGGACTGGCGCGAGGTGGACGTCCTCGTCAACAACGCCGGCCTGGCCAAGGGCCTCGAGCCCGCCCACCGGGCAGAACTGGCCGACTGGGACGAGATGATCGCGACGAACGTCCGCGGCCTCGCGCACGTCACCCGCGCGCTGCTGCCCGGCATGGTGGAGCGCGGCCGCGGCCACGTCATCAACATCGGCTCGATCGCCGGCACCTACCCCTACCCCGGCGGCAACGTCTACGGCGCGACCAAGGCGTTCGTCCACCAGTTCAGCCTCAACCTGCGCAGCGACCTGCACGGAACGGGCGTCCGGGTGACGAACGTCGAGCCCGGCATGGTCGGCGGCACGGACTTCTCCAAGGTCCGCTTCGCCGGCGACCAGGACAAGGCGGACAAGGTCTACGAAGGCACCACGCCGCTGACCGCGGACGACGTCGCCGAGTCGGTCTTCTGGGCCGCGAACCAGCCGGCGCACGTGAACATCAACGTCATCGAGCTGATGCCGGTGGTGCAGAGCTTCTCGGCGCTGCAGATCTACCGCGGAAGCTGAGACTCGAACAGCGAGAACAACGCCTGCTGACCCGGGTCCCGCTCGGTGGGCAGCCGCTTCGCCCGCGGCCGCCCGCCGGTGGACGGGTAGCGCAGCACCAGCTCGCCGATGCCGGCCAGCTGGTCGAGCAGTTCCCGCACGGACAGGTTCATCCCGGCCCGGTCGGCCTCCCGCCGCATCAGGTGGGTCACGGTCGCCGCGAGCACCGAGACGAGCCCGTGCGCGGCGATCCGCTGCCGCGTCCACTCCCAGCGCGGGGTCGGCCCGGTGACGGCCGGGCCGGTGAGCCAGCGGAACGTCGACTCCAGGTGCGTGCGCGCCCGGTAGGCCGTGACGACGTCCCCGATCGGCCAGTCCCGGTCGGTGACCAGCACCTGCTTGCCGAAGAACTCGTCGTCGAGGCGGGCCAGCGCGGCCGAGTCGATCCGCCGTTCGAGCCGGATCTCGCCGGGCCGGTTCCCGCTCAGCACCGCGGTGAGGACGCGTTCGATGCGCCGGCCGCGCGTGACCCGGCCGAGCTCGGCGTGGACCTGGGCGCGGTCGCCGCGGTGAGTGCCCGCCGCCAGTGCCTCGGCCAGGCCGTCGAGCTCACGGGTCGCGGTGGCCAGCTCGTCGGCGAACGCGCGGGACTGCGCCGCGTGCAGTGTCGCCGAATGCGTGAGGATCACCCGCCGCCGGACGCCGTCGACGACCGCGTGCGTGTCCAGGGCGGTGAGCCCGGCGAACCGCTCGGGGTCGACGCGCTTGCGGGCCGACGCGGGCTGGGTCAGCAGCTCGGGCTGGTCGGTCAGCGGCAGCGAGCCGACGAACCCGCTGCGTGAACCGAGGTCGAGCTGGGCCGCCTGACCGGAGTGGAAGACGAGCGTCGCGGGGCCCAGCTCCGCGGTCAGCGCGGCGAACGTCGGCGCGGTCCCGTCGTCGCGCCGGTACACCCGCGACGCCAGGGGGATCGCGCCGTCGCGGGTCACCCGCAGGCCCGCGCCGGCGAGCACGCCCCGGCAGGCCGAGGGCAGCGTGCAGTCGGCCGGGGCGAACGCGGCGAACTGGGGGACGTCGACGGCGAGCGCCGCGTGGTCGTCGAGCGTGTCCAGCACGGCGGACGCGACGGCGTCTTCGATGCGCGTGATGCGGTCCGGGGTGAGGCGTTCCAGCGCCCGCCAGAGTCCTTCCACTGTGGACACCCGAGGTCGCACGAGATCGGCGGCCGCCCCCGAGGCCCACCACTCGCCGATCGGCGTCGCAGGCGCGGTCGCCCGGTGCAGCACGGCGATCGCCAGCGTCAGGCCCAGTGACGGCTTCGCGCGCTGAGGGCCCGCGATGTCGTCGACGCGCCGGACGAAGTCGAGCCGCGAAAGGGTCGCCCACACCGCCGCGACGTCGCCGTACGTCCGGTACGACGCCGACGCGGGTTCGCCGCCCGGGACGGCGCGGGCGATCTCCTCGGCCGTCCCGAGGTAACGTTGGGTCACCACCCGCGGCTTGCCGTCGACCCGGCCGGACTCCGCCAGGTAGTAGTACGTCCGTCCGCCGATCTTCTTCCCGACCACCGATGCCACCCTTTAGGTAATACACGCCGGGAAGCTGATCGACAACCGTGCCACCGCGCTGACCTGCGACGACGATCACGCGCACCGATCGGGTGAGCCGGGTGCGGAACACACACTGGCTGGTCCCGCGAGGACGGTCCTAGCGTTGGGGGAATGGGACCCGAACCCGACGCCACCACCCCGACCGCCTCCGCGATGCGCCGTGCGCTCGCCCGGGCGCGTGACGGGAAGACACTCGACGTAGCCGAGGCGAGCGTCCTGCTGCACGCCCGCGGCGAAGACCTAGGGAAGCTTTCCGAGTACGCCTCCCGCATCCGCGACGCGGGCCTGGCCGAGGCCGGACGCGCGGGCATCATCACCTACAGCCGCAAGGTGTTCATCCCCCTGACCCGCCTGTGCCGCGACCGCTGCGGCTACTGCACGTTCGTCACGGTGCCGGGCCGGCTCGAATCGCCGTTCCTCTCCCCCGACGAGGTCCTCGACATCGCCCGCAAGGGCGCGGAGATGGGCTGCAAGGAAGCCCTCTTCACCCTCGGCGACCGGCCCGAGGACCGCTGGAAGGCCGCCCGCGACTGGCTGGACGCGCACGGCTACGACGACACGCTGTCCTACGTCCGGGCGATGGCGATCCGGGTGCTCGAGGAGACCGGCCTGCTGCCCCACCTCAACCCGGGCGTGCTGACCTGGCAGGACTTCCAGCGGCTCAAGCCGGTCGCGCCGTCGATGGGCATGATGCTGGAGACCACCGCGACCCGGCTGTGGAGCGAGAAGGGCGGCCCGCACTACGGGTCACCCGACAAGGACCCCGCGGTAAGGCTCCGGGTGCTCGAAGACGCCGGCCGCAGCAGCGTCCCGTTCACCACCGGCGTCCTGATCGGCATCGGCGAGACGCACGAGGAGCGCGCGGACGCGCTGTTCGAGATCCGCGAGGTCGCCAAGACCTACGGCGGCATCCAGGAAGTCATCGTGCAGAACTTCCGGGCCAAGCCGGACACGAAGATGCGCGCGACGCCGGACGCCGACCTCGAAGAGCTCGCGGCGAACATCGCCGTGGCGCGGCTGGTGCTCGGTCCGAAGATGCGCATCCAGGCGCCGCCGAACCTGATCGGCAACCAGTACGACCTGATGATCCGCGCCGGCATCGACGACTGGGGCGGCGTCTCGCCGCTGACCCCGGACCACGTCAACCCGGAACGCGCGTGGCCGCAGATCGACGAGCTCGCGCGCCGCACCGAGAAGGCGGGCTTCGAGCTCAAGGAACGGCTCACCATCTACCCGGAGTACGTCAAGGCCGGCGAGCCGTGGCTGGACCCGCGGATCACGCGGCACGTCGCCGCGCTCGTCGACTACGAGACCGGGATGGCCCGCGAGGGCGCGATGCCCGTCGGCATCCCGTGGCAGGAGCCGGACGGCGGCTGGCAGCAGTCCGGCCGCACCGACCTGCACACCGAGATCGACACCACCGGCCGGACGGAAGACCGCCGCAGTGACTTCGACTCGGTCTACGGGGACTGGAAGGAGATCGGCGACCGGATCAAGACCGGGCCGCAGAAGTTCGATTCCACCGTGCTGGAAGCCTTGCGCAGCGCGGAAAAGGACCCCGCCGGGCTGTCCGACGACGCCGCGCTGGCGCTGCTGTCGGCCGAGGGCAAGGAACTCGACGCGTTCACGAAGCTCGCCGACGACCTGCGCCGGGAGACCGTCGGCGACGACGTCACCTTCGTCGTCACGCGGAACATCAACTTCACCAACGTCTGCTACACGGGTTGCCGCTTCTGCGCCTTCGCGCAGCGTCGCACCGATGCCGACGCGTACACGCTTTCGCTGGAGCAGGTCGGCGACCGCGTCGACGAGGCGTGGGCCGCGGGCGCGACCGAGATCTGCATGCAGGGCGGCATCCACCCGGACCTGCCGGGCACCGCGTACTTCGACCTCGCGGCCGAGGTCAAGCGCCGGCAGCCGGAGATCCACCTGCACTCCTACAGCCCGATGGAGGTCGTGAACGGCGCTTCGCGGACCAACCTGTCGCTGAAGGACTGGCTGATCAAGGCCAAGGAAGCCGGCGTCGACTCGCTGCCGGGCACGGCCGCCGAGATCCTCGACGACGACGTCCGCTGGGTGCTCACCAAGGGCAAGCTGCCGACGTCGGAGTGGATCAAGGTCGTCACCACCGCGCACGAGATCGGGCTCCCGACGACGTCCACGATGATGTACGGCCACGTCGACACGCCCGCGCACTGGGTCGCGCACCTCAAGCTGCTCGCGCGGCTGCAGCGCGAAGGCCTGGAGAAGCACGGGCGACGCGGGTTCAGCGAGTTCGTGCTGCTGCCGTTCATCCACCAGAGCTCGCCGATCTACCTCGCCGGGCTCGCCCGCCCGGGCGCGACGCAGAACGAGAACCGGGCGGTGCACGCGCTGGCCCGGCTGCTGCTGCACGGGATGATCGACAACATCCAGAGCTCCTGGGTGAAGCTCGGCACCGAGGGCAGCCGCGCGGTGCTGCAGGGCGGCGTCAACGACATCGGCGGCACGCTGATGGAGGAGACGATCAGCCGGATGGCCGGCGCGTCGAACGGGTCGTACAAGACGATCAGCGACATGCGCGAGATGGTCGAGCCGCTGGGCCGCCCGCTGGTGCAGCGCACGACGGGCTACGGCCGGCCGTCGGCCGAGCGCATCGCCGCCGCCGAGGCTTCGGACGGCGTCGCGACGGCCGTGCGCAAGCCCCTGCTGCCCCTGCTCACGCCGTAGAAAACCGTTCGGGGTTCCCCCGGCCCCGGGCGGAGCCCCGGTTGACACAGTCGTAGCGGGCGCCCGGCTCCGGGGTGCCCGCTACTCTTCCGGTCCATGGGGGTTTCTCGCTTCGCACCACTTCTTTTCGTCGCGCTTCTCGCGGGGTGCAGCACGCCGCCGCCTCCCCCACCCGTGCCCGCGCCCACGACGACGCCGAGCCCGGCGTACGCGCCGCCGCCGTCGACCGGACTGTCGCTTTCGGTCGGTCAGGTCGAAGCCGGCCTCGGGCACCGCGCGAGCGTGCTGACGCTGACCAACCGGGACAGCGCGCCGCGGAAGGTCACCGGCTACCCGGACCTGAAGATCCTCGCCGGAGACGGTTCGCCGCTCGAGGTGAAGGTCGAGCACGGGACGTCGTACTTCGCGCGGGACCTCGGGCCGCAGAACGTCACGCTCAAGCCGGGCGGGAAAGTCGTGGCCGTGCTCGCCTGGTCGGCCACCGTGACGTCCGGCGACCAGCACTCCGGCGCCGCGATCTCGGTGGTCCCCGTCCCGGGCGAGCCCGCGCAGACGCAGCCGCTGGACACCGACCTCGGCACCACGGACACCGTCACCGTCAGCTCGTGGGCGACCGAAATCGGCAATTGATGACCTTGTGTCACCGCTCACAAACCGACGGTTGACCCTCCCGGATCTGTGCTACCTCTTTCCCTTCACGACCAGGGCAAGCACCGGAGCTTCACCCGCCGGAAGGGACTGCGATGAGCACCTCCGTGGCCGCGTTGGAAATGGTCGACACCGACCGCTACCCGCTCACCGATCCCGGAAGCGCCGCCTGGCGGGCGACCGTCGACCGCACCCGCGCGGACCTGGCCGCCGTCGGCTGCAGCGTCCTCGCCGACTTCGTCCGGCCCGAGCTGCAGGAAGTCCTGCGCGCCGAGTGCGCCGCGCTCGAGCCGCACGCGTACACGAAGATCGAAAAGGTCAACGCCTACAACACCGCGATCGACGCGGCCCTGCCCGAAAACCACCCCGGCCGGACGATCATGGAGCGCGGCAACGCCTTCGTCGCCCGCGACCACATCCCGGCGTCGTCGCTCATCGGCCGGCTCTACACCAGCCCGGTGTTCCAGCGGTTCATCGCCGACTGCTTCGGGCTGCCGCAGCTGCACGAGCTCGCCGATCCGCTCTCCGGGCTGACGCTCAACGTGATCGCGCCCGGCCGCGCGCACCCGTGGCACTTCGACACGAACTCCCACACCGTCAGCATGCTGACGCAGGCGGCGCGCGACGGCGGGACGTTCGAATACTGCCCGAACATCCGCTCCGCCGAAGCCGAGAACTTCGCCGACGTGCGGGCCGTGCTTTCCGGGGAAAACACCCGTTCGGTCCAGCGCCTGAGCCTGCGTCCGGGCGATCTTCAGGTGTTCAAAGGCCGCTTCGCCTTGCATCGGGTCACTAGGGTGGAGGGGAAGATCGCCCGGCACTCCGCGATCTTCGCCTACAGCGAGCGCCCCGGCGTCATCGGCAGCCCGGAGCGGACCAGGCAGCTCTTCGGCCGGGTCCTGCCCGAGCATCTGGCCGATCGCGCCGTGCGGGGCGACGCCCTGCTCGACTAGATCTAGGAGCCTGGCCCGTGCCTTTCGACTCGACCGGCAAGATCTCGTTCGACCACATCTACACCGCGCCCGACCCCCGTCCGTTCTTCGGAACGTTGCAGCGCGTGGATTACCAGATTCCGCAACTGGCGAAGCCGTACTTCACGAAATTGATCGAGGAATACCAGGCCGAACGCGGAATCGCGCGGCCGACCGTGCTGGACGTCGGGTGCTCCTACGGCGTCAACAGCGCGTTGCTGCGGTGCGAGGCGAGCATCGACGACCTGTACGAGCAGTACACCGCGCCCGGCGTCGAAAACCTCGATCGTGCCGCGCTGCTCGAGCGCGACCGGCAGCTCGTCCACACCCACGCCGATCCCGACGGCCCCCGGTTCTTCGGGCTCGACGCAGCGGGGGCGGCGCTGGAGTACGCGCGGTCCGCGGGGTTCCTCGACGAGGCGATCTACGCCGATTTCGAGCGCTACGACCCGGACCCGAAGCAGCAGGCGCTGCTGGACCAGGTGGACCTCGTCGTCTCGACCGGATGCGTCGGGTACGTCACCGAGAAGACGATCGCGCGGATCGCCCGCGGTTCCCGGCCGTGGATGGCGCACTTCGTGCTGCGGATGTTCTCCTACGACCCGGTCGCCGAGAGCCTGGCCGGGCTGGGGTACGAGACCGCGGCCATCGACGGCGTGTACCGGCAGCGGCGGTTCGCCTCCGCCGAAGAGCAGGCGCAGATCCTCGACACGCTGGCCGGCGCCGGTGTGGACCCCGACGGCCTGGAAGCCGACGGGTGGCTGTACGCGCAGTTGTACGTTTCCCGGCCGAAGAAGGGCGCGGCCGCCGGGCTCGCGTCCACGCTCAACGCGGTAGCTTCCGAAGACGCAGCACCCGACGAACGAGGATGACAGAGTGAGCAGTCCGGAATGGTCCCCCCGCACGTTCGGCAACGAGGACCGGCTTCCCCGCGTCCCCGTGCCCACCCTCGCCGACAGCGGTCGCCGCTTCCTGGAGTGGTGCGGCCCGCTGCTGACGCCGGACGAGCTGGCGGAGACCGAAGCGGCGGTCGAGGACTTCCTCGCGCCCGGCAGCCCCGCCCACGGGTGGCAGGCCGCGCTGGAGGAGTACGACCGGTCGCCGGGGGTGCACAGCTGGCTGGACACCTTCTGGCCGTACCGCTACCTCGGCCGCCGCGACCGGATCGCGCTCAACGCCAACTTCTTCTTCCTGTTCCAGGATTCCCCGCTGGGTCAGGTGGAGCGCGCGGCCGAGCTGACCGCGGCCGCCGTGGACTACAAGTTGAAGCTCGACGAGGAACTGGTGCCGCCGGTGCTGCTGCGCGGCGCGCCGCAGTCGATGGTGCAGCACAAGTACCTGTTCTCGGCGACCCGCATCCCGGGCGAGCTGCTGGACACCGCGCGCACGCGGTTCCCGTCGCCCGAGCGGCACATCGTCGTGTTCCGGCAGGGCACGCCGTTCCGGCTGGACGTCCTCGCCGAGGACGGCCGCCCGTACTCGCCGGCGCAGCTCGCGGACGGGCTGCGCGCGATCCTCAAGGACGACTGCGTCACCGAGGTTTCCGCCGGGCACTTCACGACGAAGGCGCGCGCGGAGTGGGCGGCTTCGCGGGCCGCGTTGCTCGAGGCCGGGAACGCCGCCGCGCTGGAGACCATCGAGACGGCGCTGTTCTGCCTGTGCCTGGACGACTTCACGCCGTCCGGCGACCAGGAAGCGAGTGACCGGCTGCTGTACGGCGCGAATCGGTGGTACGACAAGGCCGTGTCGCTGATCGTGTTCGAGGACGGCACCGCGGGCATCAACGTCGAGCACTGCGAACTCGACGGCACCACGATCCTCGGCTTCACCGACGCGCTGCTGAGCGGTTCGCGGGCGCCCCGGGAAAGCGCCGAGGGTGTCCCCGGCTACGAGGTGGTCGAGTTCGCGCTGACCGACGCCCTGCGCGAAGACGCCCGTGCTGCCGAAGCGGCCTTCAAGGCGTACGCGGACGCGACGGCGACGCAGACCGTGTCGTTCGGCTTCGGCGCCGACCGCGCGAAGGAGCTGAAGATGTCGCCGGACGCCTTCGCGCAGATGGCGTACCAGCTGGCGCACCGCCGCGCGAAGGGCCTGACCGGCGCGACGTACGAGTCGATCGCCACCCGGCAGTTCCGGAACGGCCGCACCGAGGCCATGCGCGTCGTCACGCCGGAGGTCGTGCGCTTCGCCGACGTCCTGACCGATCCGGACGCTTCCGACGGCGAGAAGCGCGAAGCGTTCCGGACGGCCGCGGCCAAGCACGTCGCGCGGGCGAAGGAGTGCCAGGCCGGGGACGCACCGGAGCAGCACCTGTGGGAGCTGCAGCTGATCGGGAAGCGCCGGGGCGACGCTGCGGTGCCGGCGCTGTACAGCTCGCCGGGCTGGCTGAAGATGCGCGACGACTACCTGAGCACCAGCTCGGCGCCGTCGGTCAACATCCGGTACTTCGGGTTCGGCTCGACGAGCCCGCAGTGCATCGGCATCGCGTACGTGCTGCTGCCGGACCGCTGGAACATCTACCTCAGCACGCCGAAGCACGTCTCGGCGGAGATGTACCGCTTCGCCAACGAGCTCGCGACGGCCGTCAACGAGCTGCAGGAGCTCCTGGCAGGCGCTTGAGCAACCAGGTCAGCCGGGCAGCGCGCGCGGCCCGGCTGACCTGCGCTTCCGGGGCCAGCGCGTCGAAGCCGTGGAAACCCCCGGGCCACACGTGCAGCTCGGCCTCGCCGCCCGCCTGCCAGATCCGGCTCGCGTAGGCGACGACCTCGTCGCGGAACGTCTCCGCCGTGCCGACGTCCAGGAAGGCCGGCGGCAGCCCGGAAAGATCGGTGGCGCGAGCCGCGGCGGCATACGCCGGGACGTCGTCCGTGCCGCGGCGATCACCGAGGTAGGCCGTCCAGCCGACGTTGTTGGCCGTGCGGTCCCACAGGCCGCGGCCGTCGAGGTCGACGGCGGACGGCGTGTCGTTGCGGTCGTCGAGCATCGGGCAGATCAGCAGCTGGCCGGCGACTTCCGGGCCGCCGCGGTCGCGGGCGAGCAGGGCCGTGGCCGCCGCGAGCCCGCCGCCCGCGCTGATACCGCCGAGCACCACCGGGCCGGCGCGGTGCTCGACCGTCCACAAGAGACCGGCGTAGCAGTCCTCGACCGGCACCGGGTACGGGTGCTCGGGCGCCAGCCGGTAGCCCGGCGAGACGATCGTCAGGTCCGTCCCGCCCGCCCAGTCCAGCAGGTTCGGCACGTCCTGGCCGAGGTGGCTGCCGACGATCGTGCCGCCGCCGTGCACGTAGTACAGGACACCCGCGCTCGTCGCCGGAGTCATCACCAGCAGCGGAACGTCCCCCGCGTACTCCTCGGTGACCTGGTACGCCGGGTACGCGGCGGCCAGCTCCTCGACGGTCCGGTGCTCGGCGGCGTTCAGCTCGCGGCGGCCGGGGATGTCCTCGAGCGAAGCCAGCGGCGGGCGGAGAGCGCGCAGGGTTTCGACGACCGGCGCCAGCTCCGGGTCGAACGGCGGCGGCGTCACGCCGTCGGGTCCGAGACGACGAGGACCAGCGAGCCTTCGAACGTCGGCTGCTCGCGCAGGCGCCCGTAGCGGCGTTCCCACGTGCCGTCGTCGAGGTCGTGCTGCAGCTCGCCGGCGAAGCGGTGGTGCACGCGGTCGTCGACGAAGCTCCACGCCGAGCACGACAGCCGCGCGCCCGGGTCGAGCAGGCGTTCCGGGCGGGCGTAGTAGGCCTCGTTGAAGCCGTCCGTGCAGTCGATCGGGATGGGCACGGGGACGATCGACGTGGGGCCGCCGAGGCCGTCGGCGATGTCGTCGACCGACGGGTAGCGCCGCGCCTCGGTCTCGATCACCTCGGGCGCGTAGTCGAGCAGCCAGAACCGCCGCAGCAGGGCCGGGTCACAGGTCAGGATGGCGACCGGGCCGCGGGTGACCCGGCGCAGCTCCTTCAGCCCGGTCCACAGGTCGTTCCACTGGTGGACGCTGAACGTGCTCATCGCGCCCTCGAACGCCCGGTCCGGGAACGGGAGCTTCTCGGCCACGGCGTCGATCGCGGGCGGCAGGTCCGCCGGGCGCTGCGCGCGCATCGACGCGGACGGCTCGACCGCGGTCACTTCACGGTCTTCGGGTTCGTAGGCACCGGCGCCCGCGCCGACGTTGAGCACGGTCCGCGCGTCCCCGAGCGCGTCGAGGAGGTACTGGCCGATGCGGGGATCCGGCTTGCGGTAGTCGGTGTAGACCCCGCCGATCGCGCCGTAGTCCGCGTCCCCGGCGCTGCCGTCCGCACGTCGCTGGCTCATGACGGAAAACTATCAGCGCGCCTCCGACCGCGAGATCGTTGCTCCGCCGGGCGTAAGCGAACGTCGGGCATCCGGCGCAGCCGTCACTTCCTGTCGCAAAGTTGCGTAAGTTCGTTCAACTATTGCGATTTCTTGTCCAGGATTCGTATGATCCCGGTCACAGAGGTCCCCACCCTGCTGCGGAAAGGCCAGTGCCGCCCATGTCTCCCAGCTCTGTCTTCAGCGCGCCCGCAAAGGCTCCGGATCGCTTCCGGGCCAAGAGGTTCGCCGCTCTCGCCGCCGCCGTGACCGCCGCGGCCGGCCTGACGATCGCCGCCGTGCCCGCCGGTGGATCGGCGCTCGCAGCCGGCCGCGGCGCGACCGTGCCCTTCCTCGAACAGGAAGCGGAGAACGCCGCGACGAACGGCTCGGTCATCGGCCCGAACCGCGCCGCGGGCACGCTCGCCGGCGAGGCGTCCGGTCGCAAAGCCGTGACGTTGTCCGGCCAGGGCCAGTACGTCGAATTCACGCTCACCGCCCCGGCGAACTCGATCGACTTCCGCTACAGCCTCCCGGATGCGGCGAACGGGACGATCTCGCTGTACGTCGGCGGTGCTCACAACCGGGACATCGCGCTGACGTCGAAGTGGGCCTGGTACTACGGCTCGTACCCGTTCACCAACAACCCGGGTGACGGCCACGCGCACCACTTCTACGACGAGACCCGCGCGCTGATCGGCACGTCGTACCCTGCCGGCACCAAGATCAAGCTGCAGGTCGACGCCGGCGACGTCACGCCGGCGACGATCGACCTGGCCGACTTCGAGCAGGTCGGCGCCGCGGCCACCCGGCCGGCGAACTCGGTGTCCGTCACCGACTACGGCGCCACCGCCGGCGACACGAGCGACGACGCTTCGGCGTTCGACTCGGCCGTGGCCGCGGCTCGCAGCCAAGGCAAGGAAGTCTGGATCCCGTCCGGGACCTTCACCCTCGGCCACCACATCACCGTCGACCAGGTGACGATCCGCGGCGCCGGGCCGTGGTACTCGGTGCTCACCGGGCCGCGCGCCGGCATCTTCGGCAAGGGCGAACCGGCGAGCTGCGGGACGTCTACGTACCCGGGCAACGCCGCGGTCCCGGGCACCAGCAGCGCCGTGAAGCTGTACGACTTCGCGATCATCGGCCAGGTCGACGCCCGCGTCGACTGCGACCAGTCCAACGCCATCGGCGGCGCGCTGGGCGGCGGCTCGGTCGTGCAGAACCTGTGGCTGCAGCACACGAAGGTCGGGCTGTGGCTCGACGGGCCGTTCGACGGGCTCACCGTGGCCGGCAACCGGATCCTCGACCAGACCGCCGACGGGCTGAACCTGCACCAGGGCATCAGCAACGCCACGGTGACGAACAACTTCCTGCGCAACACCGGTGACGACGGCCTGGCCATGTGGTCCGAGCACGACGCCGACCACCACAACACGTTCTCCTTCAACACCGTGCTGCTGCCGATCCTCGCCAACAACATCGCGATCTACGGCGGGCACGACAACACCGTGTCCGACAACGTCGTGGCCGACAACCAGGACCAGGGTGGCGGCCTCCACATCGCCAACCGGTTCAGCGCGGTGCCGCTCTCCGGCACCACGACCGTCGCGCGCAACACCGCGATCCGCACCGGCGTCCTCGACTCGAACTGGCAGTTCGGCGTCGGCGCGCTGTGGTTCGACGGCCGCGACTCGGCGATCACCGGCCGGATCGACGTCACCGACCTCGACCTGCAGGACAACAACTACGAGGCCATCCAGTTCATCGACAGCGCCACCACGGACGTCCACTTCACGAACGTCCGGATCACCGGGGCGGGCACCTTCGCGTGGCAGATCCAGGCCAAGCCTTCGGGGTCCGTCAAGAACGTCGTCGCGACCGGGGTCGGGCGGGCCGGCGTCTACAACTGCATGGGCCCGGACGCTCTGACCGGCCTGGCCGACCAGGGCGGCAACTCGGGCTGGTCGACGACGTTCTGCGGCTCGTGGCCGACGCCGGTCTACGGCTCGGACAACGGCGGCACCACCACTCCGACCACGCCACCGACCACCACGACGACGCCGACCCAGCCGACCGGGAACCTGGCGCTGCACAAGAGCGTCACGGCCTCCGGTTCGCAGGGTGGGTTCCCGGCTTCGAACGCGGTCGACGGGGACGCCAACTCGTACTGGGAGAGCGCGAACAACGCGTTCCCGCAGACGTTGACCGTCGACTTCGGCAGCACGGTCTCGGTCTCGCGGCTGGTGCTGAAGCTCCCGCCGTCCTCGGCGTGGGGCACGCGGACCCAGACGATCGCGGTCGACGGCCATGTCACTGCCGCCGGTTACACGTTCAACCCGGCGTCCGGCAACACCGCGACCATCACGTTCCCGGCGACGTCGGCGCGCACCCTGCGGCTGACCTTCACCGGCAACACCGGCTGGCCCGCCGGGCAGCTGTCCGAACTCGAAGCCTATTCGTCCTGAGAGGTGATGACGATGTCCCGCATTCCGGCCTTGTTGGCCGTTGCGCTCGCCGCATCCGGCTTGACGGTGCTTTCCGGCAGCACCCCCGCCGCGGCCGCGACCTGCCCGACGACGGCGTCCGGCGGCGCGAGCGTGCCGTTCCGGACCGTCGAAGCCGAGTGCTCCGCGACGAACGGCTCGGCCGTCGGTCCCGACTACACGCAGGGCAGCATCGCCTCGGAAGCCTCCGGGCGGCAGGCTGTGAAGATCACCACCGGCCAGTACGTCGAGTTCACCCTGCCCGCGGCGGCCAACTCGATCAACGTCCACTACAACCTGCCCGACGGTTCGTCCGGCAGGCTTTCGGTGTCCGTCAACGGGTCCACGCTCGCGCTGCCCGTCACCTCGCGTTACACCTATGTGGACACCGGCTTCATCACGGGCTCGAAGACGCACCACTTCTTCGACGACGCGCGTCTGCTGCTCGGGCAGAACCTGGCGGCGGGCGCGAAGGTCCGGGTGCAGGCCGGTGCCGGTGACGTCGGCCAGGCGACCATCGACCTCGCCGACTTCGAGCAGGTCGGCGGTGCGGGCTCGAAGCCGTCGGCCGCTTTGTCGGTGACGGACTACGGCGCCACGGCCAACGACTCCTCCGACGACACCCAGGCGTTCCGCACCGGCCTGTCCGCGGCTCGTTCGCAGGGTAAGGAGCTGTGGGTTCCGCAGGGCCGGTTCGAGATCGGCTCGGCGCTGCAGATCGACCAGACCACCGTTCGCGGTGCCGGCCAGTGGTACACGGTGCTGCACGGCAACAACATCTTCAACAACGGCAGCGCGTCCGGGAACATCAAGCTGTACGACTTCGCGGTGTTCGGCGACGTGACCGAACGCAACGACGGCAGCCCGGACAATGCTTTCCACGGTGTCCTGGGCAACGGTTCGGTCGTGTCGGGTCTCTGGATCCAGGACACGAAGTGCGGGCTGTGGCTGATGAACGGCGCGTCGTCGAACGTCACCATCGAGAACAACCGCATCCTGGACACGCAGGCCGACGGCGTGAACTTCGACGGCGCCGTGACGAACTCGACGTTGCGCAACAACTACCTGCGCAACAACGGTGACGACGGGCTCGCCCTGTGGTCGAACGGTCAGGCCGACTCGGGCAACAGCCTGGTCAACAACACCATCGTGCAGCCGAACCTGGCCAACGGCATCGCGCTGTACGGCGGGTCGAACAACACGGTGAGCGGCAACCTCGTCCAGGACACCAACGCTCTCGGCGGCGGCTACCTGGTGGCGAACCGGTTCAACTCGGTGCCGCTTGCGGGCACGGTCACGCTGGCGAACAACACCGCGCTGCGGGCCGGGGCGCTCGACCCCAACTGGCAGTTCGGCGTCGGCGCGCTGTGGTTCGACGCGCGGGACCAGGCGATCACCGGCGTCACGATCCGGGTCACCGGGTTCACCGCGATCCAGAGCCCGTACGAGGCGATCCAGTTCATCGACGGCAACGGGCAGGGCAAGCAGATCCAGGGCATCACGATCGACGGCGTCTCGGTGCAGGGCGTCGGGACGTTCGTGGCGCAGTCGCAGACGCAGGGGTCGGTGTCGATCAGCAACCTGACCGCGTCCGGCGTCGGTGTGACCGGGACGTACAACTGTCCGTACCCGACGTCGATCCCGCGGATGACGTTCGGCGGGTCGGGCAACAGCGGCTGGACCGGCACGTGGAGTGACTGCTCGAGCTGGCCCGCGCCGAACTCGGGCCCACCGCAGCCGCCGCAGTCGGGCACGAACCTCGCGCGCGGCAAGGCGATCAGCGCGTCGGCGTCCGTCGGGGGCTTCCCGCCGTCGAACGCGGTGGACGGGGATGCCGGCTCGTACTGGGAGAGCGCGAACAACGCGTTCCCGCAGACGCTGACGGTGGACCTGGGCGCGGCGGCGGCGATCAACAAGGTGACGCTGCGCCTGCCGCCGTCGTCGGCGTGGGGTGCGCGGACCGAGACGGTGACGATCTCCGGCAGCACGGACGGCGGTTCGTACACGACACTGGTGGGTTCCCGCGGGTACGCGTTCGACCCGGCTTCCGGCAACACGGCGTCGGCGTCCTTCACGGCGACGTCCCAGCGTTTCGTGCGGCTGACGTTCACCGGCAACACCGGCTGGCCCGCCGGTCAGGTGTCCGAGTTCGAAGTGGCGGCTTCGTAACTCGGTCGTCCGGCAAGCCCGTACCGGTCCCCGGGACCGGTACGGGCTTGTCATGCTTTTGCGCGCAGTTGCTGTAAAGTTTCACGCATGACGCGTCGTCTTGCCGAAGTCGCCCGCCAGGTCGGGGTCAGCGAAGCCACGGTCAGCCGGGTGCTCAACGGCCGCTCCGGGGTGTCCGCCAGCACCCGGGCCGCCGTGCTCACCGCGCTGGACGTGATGGGCTACGAACGCCCCACCCAGCTGCGCGGCGAGCGGGCCCGCCTGGTCGGGCTGGTGCTGCCGGAGCTGCAGAACCCCATCTTCCCCGCGCTGGCCGAGATCATGGGCAACGCCCTCGCGCAGCAGGGGTTCACGCCGGTGCTGTGCACGCGGACCGCGGGCGGGGTGTCCGAGGCGGAGTACGTCGAACTGCTCCTGCAGCAGCAGGTGTCGGGCGTGGTGTTCGCCGGCGGGCTGTTCGCCCAGGCGGACGCGGTGCACACGCACTACCACCACCTGGTGGAGCGCCGGCTCCCGACGGTGCTCATCAACGCGGCGGTCGACCACCTCGGGCTCCCCCAGGTCTCGTGCGACGATGCGGTGGCCGTCGAGCAGGTCGTCGGGCACCTGAGCTCGCTCGGACACGAGAAGATCGGGCTGGTCCTGGGGCCGTCGGACCACGTGCCGTCCCGGCGCAAGCTCGCGGCGTTCCAGTCGTACGCGGCGAAGCTCGGGCTCCCGGTGCTGGACGAGCTGGTCGAGCACGGCATGTTTTCGATCGAGGGCGGCCACGCGGCGGCGGCCAGGCTGTACCCCCGCGGCGCGACGGCGGTGCTGTGCGCGAGCGACCTCCTGGCACTGGGCGCGGTCCGCGCGGCGCGCCGGCAGGGGTTGTCGGTGCCGGAGGACGTCTCGGTGGTCGGCTACGACGACTCGGCCCTGATGAACTGCACCGACCCGCCCCTGACGACCACCCGCCAGCCGATCGAGGCAATGGGGCGCGCGGTGGTGGAGCTGCTGGTGAAGCGCATCAACGGGGGCGAGGTGGCGGCGGAGGAGCTGCTGTTCGCACCGGAGCTGGTCGTCCGGGGCTCGACGGCCCGCCGCATCGCCTGACCGGCCTCCCTCGAGGGCGCGACGACTCCGGTCGTCGCGCCTTTTTTCGCAACCAGACTCCGGCGCCCCAATGTGGCCTTCGGTGCGTCAGACGCACCCAAGGCGGCCTTCGGTGCGTAAGACGCAACCAAGGCCACCTTGGGGCGCTCGCGGCCTGTTCGTAACTTGCAACTTCTCGTCGCCTTATTGCGTCGATCTGCTCTCACACTTTAGAGTGACCGCAATCACGTGACAGCCGTCGCGACCCGAGAAGAGGCTTGAGATGAGCAGTCCCTGGTCCCGAACCGTGCCCCGCCGGATCTTCTGCATGCTGGCCGCAGGTGGCCTTGCCCTGGGGGTGGCCGCCTGCGGCAGCGACTCCGGCACGGAGACCGCGGGGGGCAAGGTCAAGATCACGGTCACCGGGCAGCCGCCGACCAGCCAGCCGTTCGAGCGCAGCGTGTTCGACGCCGACGTCAAGGAGTTCGAGGCTGCCCACCCGAACATCGACATCGATCCGCACGAAGGCTTCATGGACCCGAAGACCTTCTCCGCGAAGCTCGCCGGCGGGCAGCTCGAGGACGTCTACTACGTCTACTTCACCGACCCCGCGCAGATCATCGCGCGCCGTCAAGCCGCCGACATCACGGAAGCCGCGAAGAGCGTTCCGCACATCAACGACATCAAGCCGGAACTCCTCGACAACTTCCGTGACGCGAACGGCAAGCTCTACGGCCTGCCGACGATGAACTACACGATGGGCCTGGTCTACAGCCGCCCGCTGTTCCAGAAGGCCGGGCTCGACCCGGACAAGCCGCCGCAGACGTGGGACGAGGTCCGCGACGCCGCGAAGAAGATCTCCGCGCTGGGCAACGGCGTCGTCGGGTACGCCGACTACAGCAAGAACAACCAGGGCGGCTGGCACATGACCGGCTGGCTCTACTCGATGGGCGGCGACATCGCCCGCAAGGACGGCGACAAGTGGGTCGCCGACTTCGCCAACGACAAGGGCAAGCAGGCCCTGCAGTACCTGCACGACATGCGCTGGACCGACAACTCGATGGGCGCCAAGCAGCTCCTCGAGGCCACGGACGTGCAGCGCATGATGGGCGCCGGCCAGCTCGGCATGTACATGGCCGCCCCGGACAACGTTCCGGTGCTGGTCAAGCAGTTCAACGGCAAGTACGAGGACTACGGCATCGCCGGCATGCCCGGCGGCCAGGGCACGCTGCTCGGCGGTGAAGGCTACATGATCAACCCGAAGGCCTCGCCGGACAAGGTCAAGGCCGGCCTCGAGTGGATCCAGTGGAAGTACCTCAACCCGGACCGCTTCGAAAAGCACATCCAGCAGTACGTCGACGGCAAGCAGCCGGTCGGCCTCCCCGCCGAGCCGACCCCGGACGTCTGGACGGGCTCGGTCCGCGAGCAGCAGCTGGCGCTGAAGGCCAAGTACGCCAACGTCCCCGCGAAGAACTACCAGTCCTACGTGGACACGACCAGCAAGATCAAGGGCAGCATCGAGCCGCCGAACGCGCAGCAGATCTACGCCGCGCTCGACAGCGTCATGCAGGCGGTGCTCACGGACCAGAACGCGAACATCGACCAGCAGCTGTCGTCGGCTTCGGCGAAGGTCAACAGTGTCCTCGCCCAGGTCAAGTAGCCTCCTCGCCTGGCCCGCGACGTCTTCGTCGCGGGCCAGGCGGCCGGTCGCCTCCCCGGAGGAACGCCGCCGGACCCGGATCAGGCGCAAGCTCCAGGAGAACCTCACCGCGTACGGCCTGCTCTGCGCCGCGCTCGTGGTGTTCGCGCTCTTCTCCTGGTACCCGATCGTGCGCGGCGTGCTGCTGAGCTTCCAGCAGGTCGACTTCGTCAACGCGCCGACGTGGGTCGGGTTCGACAACTTCAGCCGGCTCTTCGCGGACCCGCTGTTCGGCGTCGCCTGGCGCAACACGCTGCTGTTCACCGGGCTGGCGCTGGTCTTCGGCTTCGCCGTCCCGTTCCTCACGGCCGTGCTGCTCAACGAGATCCGGCACGCGAAGGCGTTCTTCCGGCTCGCCGTCTACCTGCCGGTGATGCTGCCGCCGGTCGTGACGGCGCTGATGTGGAAGTGGTTCTACGACCCGGGTCCCGGCCTCTTCAACTCCGCGCTCGGCGCGGTCGGCCTGCCCGGCGGCCAGTGGCTCGACTCCTCCACGACGGCGATGCTGTCGCTGGTGTTCGTCTCGACGTGGGCCAACATGGGCAGCACCACGCTCATCTACCTGGCCGCGCTCGGCACGATCCCCGGCGAGCTGTACGAAGCCGCGGAGCTCGACGGCGCCGGGCTGTGGAAGCGGCTGCGGCACGTGACGTTCCCGCAGACGCGGTTCGTGCTGCTGGTGCTCCTGCTGCTGCAGATCGTCGCGACGATGCAGGTGTTCACCGAGCCGTACGTGATGACCGGCGGCGGCCCGGACGACTCGACGGTCACCGTGCTCCTGCTGCTGTACCGCTACGCCTTCGTCTACAACGACTTCGGCTCGGCGAGCGCGATGAGCCTGCTGCTGTTCGTGGCGCTCGGCGTGTTCTCGGCGTGGTACGTCCGGCTGACGCGGAAGGCGGACCAGTCATGAGAACCCTCGTCTCGCCCGGCGCGTTGCGCAGCCCGCGCGGCAAGGTCGTCTACGGCGTCGTCTTCGCGTGCACGCTCGTGGTCTTCCTGCTGGCGTTCATGTTCCCGCTGTACTGGGTCGTCACCGGCGCGATGAAGTCACCGCAGGAGCTGGCGCAGACGCCGGCGACGCTCGTCCCGCACGAGTGGCACCCGGAGACCTTCGCCGACGCGTGGGACCAGCTGAGCCTGGGCAAGTACTTCCTCAACACGCTCATCGTCGCCGGCGGCGCGTGGCTGGCGCAGCTGGCCATCGACGTCCCGGCCGCGTTCGCGCTGTCGAAGCTGCGGCCGAAGTTCGGCAACGTCGTGCTCGGGCTGATGCTGGCCACGCTCATGCTGCCGGCCACGGCCCTGCTCGTCCCGACGTACGTGACGGTGACGGACCTGCCGCTGCTGCACCTCAACCTGATCAACTCGCCGACCGCGGTCTGGCTCCCGGCGGCGGCGAACGCGTTCAACATCTACCTGCTGAAGCGGTTCTTCGACCAGATCCCGGACGAGCTGATCGAAGCGGCGCGCATCGACGGCGCCGGGCCGGTGCGCACGCTCTGGCGGATCATCCTGCCGATCTCGCGGCCGATCCTGGCCGTGGTGTCGATCCTCGCGGTGGTCACCGCGTGGAAGGACTTCATCTGGCCGCTGCTGGTGTTCCCGGACACCGAAAAGCAGACGCTCTCGGTGATGCTGCAACGGGTGGCGATCGACATGCCGCTCAACGTGCTCGTCGCCGGGATGGTGCTGGCCAGCCTGCCGATGGTGGCGCTGTTCCTGGCCTTCCAGCGGCAGATCCTCGCCGGGCTGACCGCCGGCAGCATCAAGGGCTGAGCCGGGTTTTCACGACGACTAGGAGGGCACTTTCGTGACCGACAAGACCGGCTGGTGGCGGAGCGCGGCGATCTACCAGGTCTACATCCGCAGCTTCGCGGACGGCAACGGTGACGGCGTCGGCGACCTCGCCGGCGTCCGCGCCCGGCTGGACCACCTGGCCGACCTGGGGATCGACGCGATCTGGTTCACCCCGTGGTACCCCTCGCCGATGGACGACGGCGGCTACGACGTCGCCGACTTCCGCGACATCGAGCCGCTCTTCGGCACGCTCGCCGAGGCGGAGGACCTGATCGCCGAGGCGCACGCGCGCGGCATCCGGGTGATCATCGACATCGTGCCCAACCACTGCTCCGACGAGCACCGGTGGTTCCAGGCCGCGCTCGCGGCCGGCCCCGGATCGCCCGAGCGGCAACGGTTCTGGTTCCGGCCCGGCCGCGGGCCGGACGGCGCCGAGCCGCCGAACAACTGGAAGTCGCGCTTCGGCGGGTCGGCGTGGACGCGCGTGCCGGACGGCGAGTGGTTCCTGCACCTCTACAGCTCGCGGCAGCCGGACTTCAACTGGGAGAACCCGGACATCCGCCAGGAGTTCGAGGACGTGCTGCGGTTCTGGTTCGACCGCGGCGTCGACGGCTTCCGCATCGACGTCGCCGACGGGCTGGTCAAGGACCCGCGGCTGCCCGACGTCGACGATGGCGACGAGACGCCGTTCTCCGACATGGAGGGCCTGCACGAGATCTACCGGTCGTGGCGCAAGATCGCCGACAGCTACGGCGGCGAGCGCGTGCTGGTCGGCGAGATGTGGCTGCCGGACATGTCCCGCGCGGCGCGCTACCTGCGCCGCGACGAGCTGCACTCGGCGTTCAACTTCGACTTCCTGGTCTGCCCGTGGGAGGCGTCGCGCTTCCGGGACGTCATCAGCCGGACGTTGCGGGCGCACGACGAGGTCGGCGCGCCGGCCGCGTGGGTGCTGTCGAACCACGACGTCACCCGGCACGTCACGCGCTACGGCCGTCAGGGCGACACGGGGTTCAGCTTCGCGAACCGGCTGCACGAGCTGCCGGTCGACCGGGAGCTGGGCACCCGGCGGGCCCGGGCGGCGGCGTTGCTGACGCTCGCGCTGCCCGGCGGTTTGTACGTCTACCAGGGCGAGGAGCTGGGACTGTGGGAGGTCCTGGACATCGCGGACGACCTGCGCCAGGACCCGGTGTGGGCCCGCACGAACGGCGCCGACCCCGGCCGCGACGGCTGCCGGGTGCCGATTCCGTGGTCGGGTGACGAGCCGCCGTTCGGCTTCGGCTCCGGGGGCGCGTGGCTGCCGCAGCCCGAGGAGTGGAAGGCCTACACGGCGGAAGCGGAGGCGGCGGACCCGGCGTCGATGCTGTCGCTGTACCGCGACGGCCTGCGGATCCGGCGAGACCTGCCCACGGGCGAGCTGGAGTGGCTCTCCCTCGGCGAGGGTGTGCTGGCGTTCCGGATCGGCGCGGACTTCACGTTCGCGCTGAACTTCTCGGCCTCGCCGGTGCCCCTGCCGGACGGCGAAGTCCTGCTGGCCAGCGGCCCGCTCGACGGCTCCCTGCCCACGGACACCGCGGTGTGGCTGCGCTCCTGAAATGCTCTGAAGGCCGCCATGAGGGACCTGGATGCCCTCATGGTGGCCTTCAGAGGCTTTACGACTCGCGTTGCTACTTCGTGAGCTGCAGGACGTCGATGCCGCGGGCGTTGTCGGCGACGTAGACGTACTTGCCGTGCCAGTACGGGGCCCACGCGCTCGCGTCGCCCGGGCGGTAGTACGCGATCTGGCGCGGGTTCGTCGGGTCGCTGACGTCGAGGAACCGGGTGCCCTGCGCGTAGAACGACTGCACCAGGATCTTGCCGCGGACGTCGAAGTAGTGCGCGGAGCAGTCGTCGGACGCCGGGTCGCTGCCCTCCTGGCCGTTGACGCCCCACGTGCCGACGCTCTGCAGGCGGAACGGCTGCTCGGGCGTCGAACGCCAGCCTTCACCGTGGTACGAACCCGCGAGGGAGGAGATCGTCAGGACGCCGTCGCCCGCGCAGCCGTCGACGAAGTTCTCCTCCGTCGCGTAGATCAGGTCCTGGCCGCGCCAGGCACCGTCACCGACGCGGTGGCCGGCCGGGTGGAAGCTGTTGTGCATGAACCGCGAGGGCGCCGCCGTCTCGGCGATGCCACCACCCGCGTACGGGATCGGCTCGTGCGCCGTCGCGCGGCGGACCTTGTTCGTCAGCGGGTCGCGGTGCACCCCGTTGGTCCAGTAGCCGCGCACGCCGCCGCGCCCGGACACCCAGGCCACGCCGTTGCCGTCCACCTGGACGTCGTGCACGTAGTCGGTCTTGCCGTCGTTGCGGGCCAGCTCGATCGGCTCCGGGTTCACCTTCGGGTGCCGCGGGTCGCGGATGTCGGTGACCCAGATCGGCCGCCCGCCCCAGTCGGCCGGCTGGTCGGCGGCCTTCGACGGGCCACCGGTCCACAGGTAGCGGCACCCGTCGACGCAGCTGGTGGTGTGCCCGCCGGGCGCCTTCACGTAGCTGATGATCTTCGGTGCTTCGGGCTTCGCGACGTCGACGACGTAGATGCCGGATTCGCCGGTCTGCGTGGTGCCCCCGAAAGCGCGCGGGTCGCGGGAGAGGAACACCAGCTTGCGGTCCTGGTCGACCTCGGTGTCCTCGGTCTCCCACAGCCCCGGCAGGCTGACCTGCCCGACCAGCTTCGGCGCGGCCGGGTTCTTCGTGAGGTCGTAGACCTTCAGCCCGAACTCGCCGGACACGACCATGACGTCGCGGCGGCCGTAGTCGAGGAAGTTGATCGAGATGGCGCCGGCGGCGTCCGGCACGCTGCCGACGGCCTTGACGTTCTTGATCGCGCCCGGATCGCCCAGGGTGCGGGCGGCCGGAGCAGCGGGTTTGTCGTCCTCGCCGCAGGCGGCGGCCGGGAGCCCGGTCGCGACCAGCGTGGCGCTGACGGTGACAGCGGCGAAGCACGACCGGAGCCAGGTGCGCACGAAACCTCCCAGAAGGCGTGTTCCCCGGGAACGGTACGACGGAGATCAACCGGACACAAGCGCCTTTGGTTGGCGGCTGACTGGTAGGACTGGCGCATGCGCCTGCTCACCCTGCTCGCCGCTGTGGCCCTCGCCGTCACGGGCTGTTCCGCTGCCGACCCGGCCCGGCCGGGTGTCCTGTCCGCCGGGATCCGCGAGCCCGCGACGCTGCTGCCCGCCGACGTCGCCGACCAGGCGGGCCGGCTGGTGACCGGCGCGCTGTGGACCCCGCTCGCCGACTACGACGCCGCGACCGGGAAGCTCACCCCGCGCGCGGCCGCGTCGATCGAGAGCGCCGACCGGGTGCACTGGACGGTCAAGCTGCGCCCGGCGACGTTCCACGACGGCACCCCGGTCACCGCCCAGTCCTATGTGGACACGTGGCGGACGATCGCGGCTTCGCCGTGGGCCGCCGCGCCGGTGTTGACGAAGCTGTTGCGGGCCCGCGAAATCGTGGCGTCCGCTCCGGACACGATCACCCTCGTCCTGGACCGCCCGTCCGGCCAGGTGGCGGCCTTGCTCTCGGCGCCGGGCCTGGTGCCGCTGCCCGCGTCGGTGCTCGCCTCACGGGACTGGAAGGGCTTCGCCGTGGCACCGGTCGGGAACGGCCCGTACCGGCTCGACGGCCCGTGGCGGCCCGGCTCGGGCGGCACGCTGAAGCGCGTCGGCTCCGGCGTCGGCAAGACCGAGGAGATCGAGCTGCGCGTCGCCGATCCGGCCACCCAGTACGACGCGGTCAAGGCGGGCACGCTCGACCTGGCCACCGAGGTGCCCGGCGAGAAGCACGACGCGATGCACGCCGACTTCGGCGACGACCACCACGCGACGTGGGCGTTGCCGCGCGCGGGCTACCTGGCGTTCCCGGTGGCGAACCCGCGGTTCGCCGACGCGACGGTCCGCCACGGCTTCGCCCTCGGCATCGACCGCGCGGCCCTCGAAGCCGGTCCGCTGGCCCACCAGGTCGACCCGGCGAAGGCGCTGCTGCCCCCGGCGGACGCGCCCGGCGAGCGGTCGGGCACGTGCCGGCCGTGCAGCTTCGACGCGGCGGCGGGCAAGGCGCTCCTGCAGCAGGCGGCCTTCCCCGGCGGCGCGACTGTCTACTTCGGACCTTCGACCGAAGCTTGGACCCGCACCCTCGTGGTCGGCCTGCACAAGTCCTTGGACGTTTCGGTGACAGCGCAGGCTTCCCCCGCCACCGGCGCCGTCGACGGTCCGTCCACTCTGGACGTCTTGCTGGCCACGGCGAGCCCGTACGAGCTGTTGTCGACGCTCGCATCGAAGTCGGGCTACACCGACGAGGTGTTCCACCAGAACCTGGCGCTCGCGGACGCGGCGGCGAGCCCGGCGGAGTCGGGCGAACTGTACCGGCTGGCGGAGAACCAGCTGCTGCGCGACCTCCCGGTGGCCCCGCTGTGGTCCGGCCACGGCCACGCGGTCTGGTCGTCGCGCGTCCACGACGTCGTGACGACGCCGTTCACCGGCCCGGTATTGACGGGAATCGGGGTCTCGTGACGTGGGACCCGGCGCCCCTGTCCGAAGTGGCCTCGCTGTTCTCGGCGGCCGCGGTCCCGTGGTGGGTCGCCGGCGGGTACGCGATCGAACTCGCGGTGGGGCGGGCGTTCCGTGACCACGCGGACGTCGACGTCCTGGTCCTGCGGCGCGACCAGCTCGCGGTCCAGGAGGCGCTGGCGTCGTGGGAGTGGTGGGCGGCGGACCCACCCGGCACGCTCCGGCCGTGGCGCCGCGGCGAGGTGCTGCCGGCCGGCGTCGACGACGTCTGGTGCCGGCCGTCGGCGTCCGCGCCGTGGCGGATCCAGGTCATGCTCGACGAGACGGAGGGTGACGAGTGGGTCTCCCGGCGGAATCCCGCCGTGCGCCGCGCGGTCACGGGTCTCGGCAACGTCTCGGCGGACGGGATCCCTTACCTGCAACCGGAAGTGCAGCTGTTCGCCAAGGCCCGCGACACCCGGCCGAAGGACGAGCAGGACTTCGCCGCCGCGTTGCCGGTCCTGGACGCTTCCCGGCGGCAGTGGCTCGCGGACGCCCTCCGGACGACGTTCGGTGCGCACCCCTGGCTCGACCGCCTCTAGCGGCGCGCGTCCGACGTACGTCGACAGCGGTCCGGCACTGCGCCGTCGCCGAGCTTCGGACGGACTGGCGACGCGCGCTTCTCAGACCGCGGCGTGCTCGACCAGGGTCTCGATGAACGCCGTGGTCAGCGGGTCCGGCGCCGCTCGCGTGTAGGCCGCCAGCGTCCGGCGCACCGGCACGCTCGGCCGCAGGACCCGGCCCTCGAAACGCGCCGGCAGCACGTTCGCCGGGACCAGCGCCGGACCCAAACCCGCCGCCGCCAGGATCGGGGCCGCCGCCGTCTGCTCGGTGCGGACCGCCGCGCGCGGGCGGAACCCGGCCGCCGCGCACGCCGCGTCGACCAGCTCCGCCAGGCCGTTGCCCGGCGCGTAGTGCACCCACGCGCAGTCGGCGAGCGTCGCCAGGTCGACCTCGCCGGATGCGTCGTCCTCCGAAGCGCCGTCGGCGGGCAGCACGACCACGAACTCCTCCACGCCCAGCTCCCGCACCGGCCCCGGCCAAGCCGGCGGCAGCGGGCCGAGCGCGACGTCGGCCTCGCCCGCCGTCATCGCCTCCCGCAGCTCGTCCGCGTGCCGGAACTCGATCAGCCGGACGTCGACGCCGGGCCGGTCGCGGCGCCACACGCGCAACGCCGGTGGCAGCACGCCGAGGCTCATCGAGTAGACCGTCGCGACCTGCAGCTCCCCCGCCGTCGTGCCGGACGCCAGGCGGGCGGCGCAGCGCGCGCGTTCGGCGTCGGCCAGCGCCGCCCGCGCGTGCGGGAGCATCGCCCGGCCCATCGGCGTGAGCCGGACGGTCCGGGGCAGCCGTTCGAGCAGCGGCCCGCCGAGGCCGTGTTCGAGAGCCCGCATCTGGTGCGACAACGCGGGCTGCGTCACGTGGAGCTGCTCGGCCGCGCGCGTGAACGAGCCGGTGTCGACCACCGTGACCAGGTACTCGAGCTGCCGCAGACTGGTCATGACGAAAGCTTATCGCAGCCGTGAGAACTAAGCCTTGGACTTATCGCGAGCGCGTGACCAGCCTGGAGGGCATGGAACGCAAGACAGCCCTGGTCGCCGGGGCGAACGGGATCATCGGCCGGAACCTCGTCGAACACCTGCGGGCGGACGGGGGCTGGGACGTCGTCGGTCTCTCCCGGCGCGGCGGGCTCGCCGTCGACCTGCTCGACCCGGCGGACACCCGGGCCAAGGTCGGGGCGCTGACCGGCGTCACGCACCTCTTCTACGCGGCGTACCAGGACCGGCCGACGTGGGCCGAACTGGTGCCGCCGAACCTGGCGATGCTGACGAACCTCGTCGACGCCGTCGACCCGGCCGCCCTCGAGCACGTCAGCCTCATGCAGGGTTACAAGGTCTACGGCGCGCACCTCGGCCCGTTCAAGACGCCCGCGCGCGAGACCGACGCCGGGCACATGCCACCGGAGTTCAACGTCGACCAGCAGCAGTTCCTCGAGCGCCGCGCCGGCTCGTGGACGTGGTCGGCGATCCGGCCGTCGGTGGTCGGCGGGACGGCGCTGGGCAACCCGATGAACCTGGCGCTGGTGATCGCGGTGTACGCGTCGATTTCGAAGGAGCTCGGCCTGCCACTGCGGTTCCCGGGCAAGCCCGGCGCGTACGACAGCCTCCTGGAGATGACGGACGCGGGCCTGCTGGCCGACGCGACGGTCTGGGCCACCGGCCGGGAAGGCGCGTTCAACATCGCGAACGGCGACCTGTTCCGCTGGAGCGAGCTGTGGCCGAAACTGGCGGCGTACTTCGGCCTGGAAGCGGCGCCGCCGCTGCGGATGTCCCTTGTGGACGTGATGGCCGACAAAAGTCCACTATGGACCGCGATTGCCACGAAACACGGGCTGACCGCGTCCTACCAGGACGTATCGGCGTCGTGGGCGTTCGGCGACTTCGTGTTCGGCTGGGACTACGACATGTTCGCCGACACGTCGAAGTCCCGGCGCGCGGGCTTCCACACCTACGTCGAGACGGAGCAGATGTTCTACCGCCTGTTCGACGAGTTCCGGAAGGCGCGGGTGATCCCCTAACCGCGGCCGATGAACGGCATGGTCGTCGCGGTGACGGTGAGGAACTGGACGTTGGCGTCCAGCGGCAGGCCCGCCATGTACCGCACCGCGTCGGCGACGTGCCGGACGTCGAACGTCGGCTCGGCGAGGATGCGGCCGTCGGCCTGCGGGATGCCGGCCGCCATCCGCTCGGTCATCTCCGTGGCCGCGTTGCCGATGTCGATCTGCCCGCAGGCGACGTTCCACGCGCGGCCGTCGAGCGAAATCGACCGGGTCAGGCCGGTGATCGCGTGCTTGGTCGCGGTGTAGGCGACGCTGGCGGGCCGCGGGGCGTGCGCGGAGATCGAGCCGTTGTTGACGATCCGGCCGCCGCGCGGGTCCTGGTCCTTCATCAGCCGGACGGCCTGCTGCGCGCAGAGGAACATGCCGGTGAGGTTGACGTCGACGGTGCGCTTCCAGTCCTCGACGGACAGATCGGCGACGGTCCCCGCCGCCCCGATCCCGGCGTTGTTGACCAGCAGGTCGAGCCGCCCCCACCGCTCGCGGACCGCGGCGAACAACGCGGCGACCGACTCTTCGTCCGAGACGTCGGTGGGCACGACGAGCGCGCCGTCGCGGTCGCCGGCGGTTTCGGTGAGGGCGCCGGAGCGCCGCCCCGCGAGAGCGACGGACCAGCCGTCTTCGAGCAGCGCCCGCGCCACCGCCCGCCCGATGCCCGATCCGGCCCCGGTCACCACCGCCGTCTTCACCATCACCCCTCCTACACTGCCCACATGGGTCTTCGCGATCGCTTCCAGGCCGGTCTCGCCCGGCAACTCGGCCACCCTAGCGGCCTGCGCGGCCGCTTCGTCGGCTCTGCGCTCAACCGCAGGAACCGCGAAGCGGTGGTGAAAGCCGTCGCGGCGCTGGAGCTGTCGGGCGCCGAACGGGCCCTGGACATCGGCTTCGGCGGCGGTCTGGGCCTCGGCCTCCTGCTGCGGAAAGCCGCCACCGTGCAGGGGGTGGAGATCTCGAAGACGATGCTCGACCGGGCACGCGGGGCCTTCCGCCGGGAGATCACGGCGGGCAGGCTGATCCTGAGCGAGGGGTCCATGACGGCGTTGCCCCTCGACGACGGTTCGGCCGACGCGATCGTCACGACGAACACGGTCTACTTCGTCGACGACCTCGCCCCGGCGTTCGCCGAGGTCGCCCGGGTGCTCGCGCCGGGCGGGCGGTTCGTGCTGGGCATCGGCGACCCCGAGCTGATGGGCCGCGCCCGGATGCTCACCGACAACGGCTTCCGCATCCGCCCGATCGCCGAGATCGAAGCGACTTTGGCCGCGGCGGGGCTGGCGTTGTCGCGACACGAGCGGTTCGCCCACAGCGGACTCGGCTTCCACCTGCTGGTCACCGGAAAATGACGAAACGGGGGCCCGGCCGGTGCCGGACCCCCGTTTCACAGGTGCTTACTTGGCCGCGACACCCAGCGCCGCGAGCGCCGGGCCGGCCATGATCACGCCGTTGCCCGTCACCGTGTCGAACCCGGGCGCGCCCAGGTCGATCGCCGAAGACACCAGCGCCGAACGGATCTGCGCCGGCGTCGCCGTCGGCTTGCCCGACAGCAGCAGCGCCGCGATCGCCGCCGCGTGCGGGGCCGCCGCCGACGTCCCGAAGAACGGCTGGAAGCCCGCCACCGACGTCGCCACGCCGTCCGCCGCCGTGATGTCCGGCTTGTTCCGCGTCGTGCCCCCGGTCGAGGACACGTTGCCCGGCGTGATCGCCGTGCCGTCCGCGTTGTAGAACAGGTGACGCTTGCCGTCGGAGGAGAAGCGCTCCCACTTGCTCGACGCGCTGAACAGGCCCGGGTACGGGCCCGCCGGGTTGGCCGGGTCGCCGGTCTCCAGCGGCCGCGTGAACGCCGGGCCGGCCGGGGCCGCCGCCACGCTGAACGCGTTCGCCGCCGACGAGTGGCCGTTCGTGACGCCGTTGGTGCTGAACGCCTTGAGCGAACCCGAAGCCACGAACCGGCCGCGGATCACGTTGAGCGCGATGAACCGGTCCGCGCCGCTGTACTTGACCACCGCGACCTTGTAGCCGGAGCCGGTCGTCGGCACGCTCGCGATTTCGTACGGGTTCTGCGAGCCGGACTGGCCGTTTTCGCTCGACGCCACGACGCTGCCCGAGGAGTTCAGGATGAACAGGTCGTAGTCGTTGGCGGACTTGCCCCACGGGTCGGACCAGAACAGCGTCACGGGCTTGCCGAGCGAACCGGCCGAAAGCGCGTCGAAGTTCTGCGTCGTGCTGCTCGGGTCGAAGTCGTGCGGGGTACCGGTGACGCCGCTGATCTTCGACGACGAAGCGCGGAAGTCACCTTCGTAGTAGCCGCTGGTGCCGTCGGTCGCGTTGCCCGAGTTGCCGGCCGAGGAGAAGTACAGGACACCCGCCGCGGTGACGTCGTTGACGGCCTGCGCGACCTGCGTGTCCTGGAACGGCGACTCGTCGAAGTAGGCGACGTCGTCGACGATGATCGTGCAGTGACCGGTGGTGCGCAGCGCGCGGATGTTCGCGGCGAAGCTGGCCTCGCTGGTGAACGCGGTCGCGAAGCCGAGCGCGGCGTTCGGCGCGAGGTCGTGGATGATCTCCAGCATCGCGGTGCCTTCGTCGCCGCTGCCCTTCTGACCGGACAGGACGTCCACCGCGGGCAGCTCGCCGGCGCTCTGCGACTTGGCCAGCGAGTCGACGCCGTCGGAGAGCACGCAGACCTTGACGCCGGAACCGCTGACGCCGTAGGTGGCGCGGGCGGTGTCGGCGCCGTGCGCCTTGTCGCCTTCGGAAACCTGGGTCGCCGCGGCGGCCTGCGCGGCCACCCGGAAGTCCCGGTTGCCCTGCTCGCTCCAGGTGGTCGCCTGCGCGGCGGGCTTGACCTCGGCGACGTCGGCGCGGCCGGCGATCGCGTCCACGGCGGACAGTGGGAGGTCGGCGCGGACGGCGCCACCCGCGGCGTAGCGGACGACGCCGCCGGCCGCCTTGACCGCGTTCGCGACGGCCTGGTCACCGGTGGCGGCGATCTCGACCGCGACGGTGCCGGCGCTGCTGACGCCGACGCCCGAGCGGTAGTCAGGCAGCTTCGCGGCGAGGGACCGGTCGGCCCGCAACCGCTTCTCGACGACGAGCTGGCTCGATTGCTTGCGCTCGGCGGGGGTCAGGCTCTTCTTGATGCTCTGGAGCGCGCTGATGCCCGCTTCGGTGCGCGCGGCCGCCGCGTCCACCGTGGACGGCTGCGCCACCGAAACCCCCGTCGTCAGCAGCAACGCGCCGACCGTCAGCGGAACCGCGTGCGCGGCGACCCGGCTGAATCTCACCATCGATTTCTCCCTGAGCCACTCGGCCGTATGACACCCAACCGGGTGTAATGGGGAGAATCTAAGTAGTGACCAGGCAGTGGTCCACCGACCAAAGTCGGGAACGTCTACCCGTCCACATACTGGAACACTCAGGGAAACATGAGAACTATTTTTCCCCGGCCGTGCCCGGTCTCGATTTCGCGATGAGCCGCCTCGGCCTCGGTGTACGGGTAGGCGCGCCGGACGTGGAACCGCAAGTCGCCCTTCGCGTAGAGGGCCGCCAGCTCCGCGAGCCGGGCGGCGGAGCGTCCGGACTTCGAGACGAGCACGCCGAGCTCGGCGGCCCGGCCGTGGTCGACGAGAGTGAGGATCCGAGTCCGGTCCGTCACCAGTTCGAGTGACAGATCGAGGGCAACGCCACCGGCACCGTCGAGCACGGCGTCGACCCCCAGTGAGGCGACGCGGTCCTTGAGCCCTTCGCCGTAGACGACGGGGGTGACGCCCAGTTCGCGCAGGTAGTTCTGGTTGGCCTCGCTCGCGGTGCCGATCACATGGGCGCCCCGGAGTTTCGCGAGCTGCACGGCAGCGGTACCGACCGACCCGGCGGCGCCGTGGACGAGCAGCGTCTCGCCTTCCCGGAGCCGCAACGCTTCCAGGGCGATCGAAGCGGTCTGCGTGCCGGCGGTGAACCCGCCGGCGACCTCCCACGGCATTTCCGGCGGCTTCGGCGTGACATCGGTGGCGGGCACGACGATGTATTCGGCGGCTGCCCGCACGGCGGTGAAGCCGAGAACTTCGGTACCAGCCTCGAAATCGCCTTCGTCGACGACGCCGGCGAACTCGTTGCCGGGCACGCGCGGCCAGCTGAGCTCCAGGCCGGGCGGCTCCCACCCGGCCCGCACGGCGGCGTCGTACGGCTGCACACCGGCGGCCTTGACGCGCACCCGCACTTCACCCGGCCCGGCGTGCGGCTCGGGAAGGTCGAGGACTTTGAGGACTTCGGGCCCGCCGAACTCGGTGAACGCTACGGCTTTCATGACGTCAGTCTGAAACTTCGAGTAATCTTGAAGTCAAGGGTTCACCGTAGGCTGGAGGTATGGGGCAGCCCGAAATCCTCGCAGCCACGCCCGCCCAAGCCGGCGAGTTGACCGCACTGATGCACGCTTCATCGGCGTACCAGGGCGACTACGCATCCATCCTCGACGGCTACGAGGTGACTCCCGGGTACATCGAAGGCAACCCGACCTTCGCAGCCATGACCGGCGGCGAGGTCATCGGCTTCTACGCACTGCTCGAAGATCCCCCGGAGCTGGACATCCTGTTCGTAGCGGACTCAGCACAGGGCCTCGGCATCGGAGCGCGCCTGGTCAAGCACATGTTCGAGGAGGCTCGCAAGCGAGGAATAGGCAGCATCCGCGTGGTCTCACACCCGCCGGCGCTGCAGTTCTACCTCCGCATGGGAGCAAGGCGCACGGGCACGATCCCACCGGTCCCGCCGAAGGTCCGCTGGGCCCGGCCAGAGCTCCGCTTCGACGTACCACCGGTCGCCCACAGCTAAGACCTGGTCTCGAAACTCGGCGTGTCGCCAGGTGAACCAACGGCCCGCCCCTGGCTCCGCACCGCCCGCCTGTGGACCCGGCCCGACGGACCGGAGGTCTGTCAGAGAGACTGGGGGCCAGTGCCCGCCCTCTCGACCTGGAGCCTTTAATGCCGCAAGGGACCGTCCGTTGGTTCGACGCCGAACGTGGTTTCGGCTTCCTCGCGCCCGAGGACGGCTCGCCGGACGTGTTCGTGCACGCCTCCGAGATCGTCGGGGACGGCGGCGCGAAAGTGCTCCGCGAGGGTCAAGCCGTCGTGTTCGAGGTCGGCGAGAACGACCGCGGGCCCCAGGCGCTGCACGTTCGCGTCACCGCCGATGCGGCCACCGGCAGCGCCGTGGGCCTGCTCGGCACCATCAACTGGTACGAGCCGGGCAAGGGGTACGGCTTCGCGTCGCCGGACGGCGGCGGCGCCGACATCTTCGTGCACAGCTCCGCCATCGTGACCGGCGGCGTGGTCACCGAGGGGCAGCGGGTGGCCTTCCTGATCGTCGAAGGCGAGCGCGGCCCGCAGGCCGGGCACGTGATCCCGCTGGGAGCAGGGGCCGGCTCACCCGCTGCGGCCGGTATCGCCGACGGCGCCGACGGCACGGTGGCCTGGTACGACGAGGACAAGGGCTTCGGCTTCATCAACCCCGACTCCGGCGCCGGGGACGTCTTCGTTCACGCCCGGGCCCTGGCCGAGGGGCTGACGTGGCTCGCGGAGGGCGACCGCGTCGCCTACGAGGTGGCTAGTGGAGACAAGGGGCCGCAGGCCCGCGACGTGCACCTGGTCCGGGGCGCCGAGCCCCAGACGGCGCCGCAGCGGTCGGCACCTGCCGCGGCCGCAGGGCCGGCGGCGCGGGACGTGCCCGTACGAGGCGGCGAGGGCGTCGTCGCGCGCTACGACGCCGACCGCGGCTTCGGCTTCATCACCCCGGACGCAGGCGGCGACGATCTCTTCGCCCACGCATCCGTGATCATGGGGTCGGAGCCGCTGCAGAAGGGTGACCGGGTCCGGTACGCGGTGCGTCAGAGCGACCGGGGCCCGCAGGCCGACCGCATCGAACGCCTCTGACGAGGCGGCCCCACCGATGGCTGATCACTTCCCGACGAGAGTGCTCGTTCATCCCCGTCGATGGTGCCGTCAGCAACGCGGCTGCAGCCTCCTCCGGGAGATCGATCTCCCTCGTGGTGACGGGGGCCCCGTGCCGACCCGAGGACCTGCTCCGCGCTCAGAAGCTCACCAGTCACCCCCACCCAACGACACAGAGCTACCGATGTATCCCCAACGAGTGAATGGATGCGTTCGACCTGGTCGCAGAGCTCGATCTTCATGAGCCGGCGGACGTTGATCACGGTGCAGGCCAGCGTGAGTAGCGCCAGCGTGGTGCGTTCGTAGCGCAGCCCGAGGCGTTTGAACCGTTTGCCGCCGACAACATGATGTGCAGCGGTAGCCCGTTCGCGTCGCACAGAACGTGGTACTTCAAGCCGGCTTTACCCCGGTCAGTGGGGCTGCGGCCGGTCGGCTCGCCCCCCTTTTCGACCGCACCGACACCGCGTCGATGCAGCCTCTGGTCCAGTCGAGCTCGTCGATGTCGGACAGCTCGTCGAGCACGAGCTGGTGCAGCCGGTCCCGCACGCCGGCGTCCTGCCACTCACGTAACCGCCGCCACGCGGTGTGCCCAAGTTTTGAGACCAGGTCTAAGCCAAGGTCAGTTCCGGCCACTGCCGTTTCCACCGGGCGGCCTTGCGTTCGTAGACCGAACGCGGCGCGAGCACCGGGTTCGGGCGGACGACCAAGGCGAAGAGGTCATCGAGCCCGTGCGGAGCGTAGAAGTGCCAAGAGCCATCACGTTCGAGGCGGACACCGACGCACGAGCAGACGGCCGGGAAGGCATCGATCGCCTCCTCGGTGCTCGCGAAGGCGCGGCAAGGAACACCGAACTTGGCTTCGTACCAGAGGTGCACACGCGCTTCGTTGCGAACTTCGACGTCCACCGGAAGACCCTGACAGGCATCGGCAACGGTCCGGATGACCCGGTCTTCAGCACCCCAGCTCAGGTCTCCACCATCGAAGTAGAAGAGGTCGTAGTCCTTGATGCCGGCAACGGCTTCACGACCGGTGAGAACATTCCACACGGTCTGCACAACACAACCGGCGGTGAGGTACCACTGCGGCAGCCCGAGTTCCCGCGCCACCATGAGCAGGTCAACGAGATTTTTGTTGCACGACAGAACATCCCGCAACCGCACAAGATCCGCCAAGAGGGGCACCGCCCAGACTTCCCCCGCCGCCCCGATACGAAGCCGCAGTACACGGCCGCCGGGCCGGGTCAAGGCACGCTTTCCCGCCTTGACGCGACCCGGCGGCCGTAGTGACAATTCAGGCATCGGGGCGAGGACGCACATTCACATATTGATCATGTGCCCGGCAAGCCCATGCAGAGCTTCCTTCACAGCCTCACCCAAAGTCGGATGAGCATGCACGTTCCGAGAAACCTCATGCACGGTCAAATCCCACTGCTGAGCCAAAGTGAGCTCTGGAAGCAACTCGGTGACATCCGGCCCGATCAAATGTCCCCCGATCAGTTCCCCATACTTGGCATCACTGATCAGCTTGACGAACCCACCGGCGTCCCCCAGGCCCTGAGCCTTCCCGTTGGCGGTGAAGGGGAACTTCGCCACGCGAACGTCGAAACCCTTCTCCCGGGCCTGCTCCTCGGTCCACCCGAAACTGGCGATCTGAGGTTGGCAGTAAGTAGCCCGCGGAATCATCGGGAAGTCGAGCTCCATGGTTTCCGCACCGGCGATGGTCTCGGCGGCCACGACACCCATCGACTCCGACGCGTGCGCCAGCATCAGCTTCGCCGTGACATCACCGATCGCGAAGATGTGCGGGACATTCGTCCGCCCCCGGCCGTCGATGGCGATCGCGCCCCGGTCGGTGAGGGAGACGCCGGTCTTCTCCAGCCCATAGCCCTCGACCCGCGGCTGGAACCCGATGGCCTGCAGAACCTTGTCAGCGGAAAGAACCTGCTTCCCGTCCTTCTCCGAGGACACCGTCACCTGCACCGAAGAACCGGAATCGTCGATCGACTCGACCCGCGTCGACGTCAGCACCTTGATCCCGAGCTTCCGGTACCGCCGGAAGAGCTCCGCCGACACCTCGGCGTCCTCCAGCGGCACCATCCGGTCGAGGAACTCGACGATCGTGACGTCGACGCCGTAGTTGTGCAGCACGTAGGCGAACTCGACGCCGATCGCGCCCGCGCCGGCGATGATGATGCTCGACGGCAGCTCACTCGAGAGGATCTGCTCTTCGTAGGTCACCACGCGCGAGCTGCGCGACGTCCCCGGCAGCAGCCGGGTGGTCGCCCCCGTGGCGATGATGCAGTGGTCGAAGGTCACCTGCGAGCCGTTCACCTCGAGGGTGTGGTCGTCGACGAACGTGCCGTGCCCGTCGATTTCGGTGATCTTGTTCTTCTTCATGAGGAAGTGCACGCCCTTGACGCGCCCGTCGGCGACCTTCCGGCTCCGCTCGTAGGCGGCCGTGTAGTCGACGCGGATCGGGCTGTCGGACGAGATGCCGAACGCCTTCGCCTCCTGCGTCACGACGTGCGCCAGTTCGGCGTTGCGCAGCAGTGCCTTCGACGGGATGCACCCGACGTTCAGGCAGACGCCACCCCAGTACTTCTCCTCGACCACCGCGGCGCTCAGCCCCAGCTGGGACGCGCGGATCGCCGCGACGTAGCCGCCCACTCCGGCCCCCAGCACGACGACATCAAAGTGTTGTGCACTCATACCCCCGAAACTACCCCTTCGGGCAGGTCCGGGCGGGGTGACGCGGCCCTCAGGCGGCCGCCGGGCGCTCCTCGCCGCGGATCGTCTCGAGCAGCGCCGTCACCGCCGCCATGATCCGCGCCGTCGCCTCTTCCAGCACCTCGCGGGTGAGCGGCCGGTCGCGCAGGTCCGAGAGGTCGACCGGCGGTCCCGCCACCAGGTCGACCGTCTTGCGCGGGAGCCCGCGGGGGAACCACGACGTCGACGGCAGCAGGTGGTGGGTGCCCCAGTTGGCCACCGGGATCACCGGCGCGCCGGTCTCCAGGGCCGCGCGCACGATGCCCGTCTTGCCGCGCATCGGCCAGCCGGCCGGGTCCTTCGAGAACGTGCCCTCGGGGAAGACCGCGACGCACTCGCCGGCCCGCACCGAGGCGACCAGGTCGCGGTAGGCCTCGGCCGCCGTCGCCGCGCCGCGGTACACCGGGATGTGGCGGCCCGAGCGCATCACGCGGCCCACCACCGGCAGCTTCCACAGCGACGCCTTCGCCAGGTACCGGGGCACGCGGCCGGCGGCCAGGCAGAACGCCGTCAGCGTCGTCGGGTCGGCGAACGACAGGTGGTTCGACGCCACCAGCACACCCCCGGACCGCGGGATGTGGTGCGAGCCGCGCACCCGGAAGCGGGTCGTCTGGACGAGGAACTGCCAGACCACCTCGATCGCGAAGCTGTACCAGGCGCCCCGGCCGGCGCGGGCGAAGCGCCGGCCGTAGGCGATCATCTGGCGTCGGGTGAGCAGCTCACCCTCGAGGTCCAGGGCGGTCCAGCGGTTCATGAATGTCATTCGTAGCCGACGACCGGCCGGATCGGCTCGCCCTCGCGCCGAACGCGGCGCAGATCACACGCGCTCGAGCACGACCACGGGGATGTCGCGGTCGGTCTTCTTGAGGTACTCGTTGTAGTCCGGCCAGACGGCGGTGAGCTTCTCCCACAGCCTCGCCCGCTCTTCGCCCTCGGCCGTGCGGGCGCGGGCCTTGAACTTCTCGGCCTTGATCTGCACGCCGACCTCGGGCGTCTCGACGAGGTTGAGGTACCACGCGGGGTGCTTCGGCGCGCCGCCGGCGGAGGCGACGACCACCGGGTTGCCGCCGTCCTCCTGGTAGATCAGGGCGAGCTTGCGCTCCTGGCCGGTCTTGCGGCCCTTCGTGGTCAGCAACAGCGTCGGGACGCCTTCCTGCCACTCGTGGCCGACCTCGCCGTCGGTTTCCTCGTAGCGGCGGATGTGCTCGTCACCGAACAGCATGCGTGCGTCCTTTCGCGGTCGGTCGAAAGTGGCGTACTCACCACTCGAGGATCCTCCTTGTTACCAGGACACCCGCCCGCGCCGATCCTCCCGAGTGCTGCCCCCGCGCTTTTCACTCGAACGGGTCAGGTCCCCCAGCCAGCGGCTTCTCCCGGCCCACCCCCCTCCCAGTAGATTGCACCGACCGAGCACGCGGAGACACCCGAGACCGACCTTGGAGGAGCCAGCCATGAAGGCCCGGCCGCACGTGACACTCGAAGATGTGGCACGCAGCGCGAACGTCTCGCTCGCGACGGCGTCGAGGGTGCTCAACGGCACCGCGTCCGTCCGCGCCGACCTGCGGGAGCGGGTTTCCGCCGCCGCGGCCGAGCTGGCCTACGCCCCGAACGCGCACGCGCAGGCGCTCGCCGGCGGCACGCACCGCACGGTCGGCGTGATCTGCCACGACGTCAGCGACCCGTACTTCGCCGCGATCGCCGGCGGGGTGATGCGGGTGGCGACGGACAACGGGCTGCTCGTGATGCTGGCCGGCACCTTCCGCGACCCGGATCGCGAAGTCGCTTACGTCTCGACGCTGCGCGCCCAGCGAGCCGCGGCGATCCTGCTGATCGGCTCGGCGTTCGAGGACCGCGCGTGGGAACGCGCGATGGCGGCGGAGCTGGAGCCCTACCGCCGCGGCGGCGGGCAGGTCGCGGCGGTCAGCCGCCACCGCGGGCTCAAGATCGACACCGTGCAGCCGGACAACAAGGGCGGCGCCGCCGCGCTGGCGGAGGCGCTGGCCGGGCTCGGCCACAAGCGGTTCGCCGTGCTGGCCGGGCCGCGGAAGCTGAGCACGGTCGTCGACCGGCTCGCCGGGTTCACCGACGGGCTCGCCGACCACGGCATCAGCCTGCACGAAGACGACGTCGTCGAGGCCGCCTTCACCCGGGACGGCGGCTACGAAGGGATGAAGCGGCTGCTCGCCGGCCGCAAGCGCAAGCTGCCGACCTGCGTCTTCGCCGTCACCGACGTGATGGCGATCGGCGCGATGACGGCGTTGCGCGAGGAGGGCCTGTCCGTGCCCGGGGACATTTCGCTCGCCGGGTTCGACGACATCCCGGTGGTCCGCGACCTCGCTCCCGCGCTCACCACCGTCCGGCTGCCGCTCGAGGAGCTCGGCGAACGCGCGATGGACCTGGCGATCAAGGGCGCCGGCGGCACCCGGCCGCGGACCGTGCGGCTCTCCGGCGAGGTCGTGCTGCGGGAGAGCACCGCGCGCCCCAAGCGCTGACACCACCCCACTCGGTCGGGCCTTGTCGCACCTCGGCACAGGTCCTACCGTGGAGCGGAGAAAGCGCTTTCTGACTCCCGGAGGTCTTCCGATGCTCCTGCTCCCGGTCCCCGGCGGCGGGCTCGTGCACTGGTCACCGTCCGGGCCGCCGCCGCCCGGGCCACCGGGCGAACCGCCGGCGTCCCGGGTCGCCTACGCCGCCGCGCACGTCGTCGCGGACGCGCTCGCCGACCAACCCGGCGCCGTCGACTGGGACACCACGCTGGCCTTCCGCGAGCACCTGTGGGCGCACGGGCTCGGCGTCGCCGAGGCCATGGACACCGCGCAACGCGGCATGGGCCTCGACTGGGCCACGACGCGGGAGCTGGTCACCCGCACCGGCGCGATCGCCGCCGGCCGGCGGTGGTGCGCCGGCGTCGGCACCGACCAGCTGCCGGCCGGGCCGGCCACTCCGGCGTCCATTGTGGACGCCTGGCGCGAGCAGCTGGACCTGGTCGGCGGCGCGGGCGCGGTGCCCGTCGTCATGGCGAGCCGGGCACTGGCCGCGGCAGCCGAGGGCCCCGGCCACTACCACGCGGCCTACGGAAAGCTGCTGTCCGGGGCGGGCGGCCCAGTCCTGCTGCACTGGCTGGGCGAGCAGTTCGACCCCGCGCTGGCCGGTTACTGGGGCCACCAGGACGTCCGCGCCGCGGCCCGTGAGCTGGCAGCCCTGTGCGCCGAGCACGCGGGCACCATCGCCGGGGTGAAGGTCTCGGTGCTGGACGCCGGCGTCGAAACCGAGTTCCGGCGAGCGTTGCCCGAGGGCGTCGCCTGCTACACCGGCGACGACTTCCACTACCCGGAGCTCATCGCCGGCGACGAGCAGGGCCACAGCGAAGCCCTGCTCGGCATCTTCGACCCGATCGCGCCGGTCGCCGCGGCGGCGCTGCGTCGTCTGGACGACGGCGACCGCGCGGGGTTCCACGCCCTGCTCGACCCGACCGTGCCACTGGCGCGTGAGATCTTCCGCGCCCCGACCCGGCACTACAAGACCGGCGTCGTCTTCCTCGCTTACTTGAACGGCCATCAAGAGCACTTCCGGATGCTCGCCGGGAGCGAGTCCGCGCGCACGATCACCCACCTCGCGACGCTGCTGCGGCTGGCCGACGCGGCCGGCGTGCTGACCGACCCCGAGCTGGCCGTCGCCCGGATGCGGCCCCTGCTGCAGGTCGCGGGGGTGGCGTGATGGATCCGCGGTTCAGCCTCAACCAGATCACCACCAAGACCTGGTCCCTGCCCGAAGCGGTGGCCGGGTGCGCCGCGGCCGGCGTCGGCTGGATCGGGTTGTGGCGCGACAAGGTCGCGGAAACCGGCGTCGGCGAAGCCGCGCGCCTGCTCGAAGAGCACGGTGTCCGGGTTTCTTCGTTGTGCCGCGGTGGGTTCTTCACCGGCGTGACGCCGGAAGGGGCCCCTGTGGACGGTGTGGCGCGGACGCGGGAGGCGATCGACGAAGCCGCCGCGCTGGGCGCCGGCGTCCTCGTGCTGGTCGTGGGCGGGATCGCGGGCAACGACCTCGCCGCGTCCCGGCAGCGGGTCGCGGACGCCGTGGGCGAGCTCGCGCCGTACGCCGGGGAACGCGGGGTCCGGCTCGGCCTCGAGCCGCTGCACCCGATGCAGTGCGCGGACCGGTCCGTGCTGTCCACTGTGGACCAGGCACTGGCGATCGCGGTGGAGCACCCGCCGGAGCAGGTCGGGGTGATCGTCGACGAGTTCCACGTCTGGTGGGACCCGCGGATCGAGGAGTCGATCGCCGCGGCCGCCGGGCGGATCGCCGGGTTCCACGTGTGCGACGTCCTCGTGCCGCTGCCCGATCCGCTGCTGGGCCGCGCGCTGCCGGGCGACGGCCCGGTCGACCACCGCCGGCTGCGCGCCCACGTCGAGGCGGCCGGCTACACCGGCCCGATCGAGGTCGAGGTGTTCAACGCCGCGCTGTGGGCCCGGCCGGGCGCGGAGGTGCTCGCCGAGAGCGTCGCGGCGTTCGAGCGTCACGTGGCCTGACGCGGGCGCCGGTACGCTGGACCCATCAGGCGGACGGGGGTCGCTCGATGGCGGAAGACGACGGAGCGGTCCGGAGCGTGCTGCGCGCCTTCGACCTGCTGGCTTTCTTCACCGAACGCCGCCGGACCTGGGCGGTCAAGGACCTCACCGCCGCGAGCGGTCTCGCGAAGACGACCGTGCTGCGGCTGGTCGCCACCTGCGAACAGCGCGGCCTGCTGTGGACGCGTCCCGACGGGCGGGTCACCGTCGGGCCGGGGATGCTGCGCTGGGCCCAGCTCGCGAACACCGCGTGGCAGCTGCCCGAGCCGGTCCGCCAGGTCCTGCGCGACGTCGCCCGCGAACACGGCGAGACGGTCTCCCTGTACGTCCGCAGCACCGAAGTGCTCGTCTGCGTGGCCCAGGAGGAGGGCTCGCGGGCCATCCGGCACGTCGGGCACGCCGGGGACGAACTGCCGCTCGGGTGCGGGGCCGCCGGGCGGGTGCTGGCCGGCGCCGAGGGCACCGCGGTCAGCCACGGCGAGCCGGAACCGGGCGCGTCGAGCGTCGCCGCACCGGTGTCCGACGCGGACGGGCGGCTGCTGGCCGCGCTGGCCGTCACCGGCCCGACCACGCGCTTCACGGCCGAGGCGGTGGCGAGGCTGAGCGCGGGAGTGACGGACGCCTCACGCCGGATTTCGCGGATCGGTTTCGGTGGGCGGCCGGACTAGAACGTAGGCTCCCGGCATGCCGAACCTGCTGGTGGTGGAAGACGACGCGGCGATCGGCAGCGTGCTCGAATCGACCCTGCGACTGCACGGTCACCAGGTGTGCTGGCGCCGCGACGGCCGCACCGCCCTGCAGGCCGCCGAGACCGGCGACTTCGACCTCGTGCTGCTCGACCTCGGTCTGCCCGACCTCGACGGCGTCGAGGTGTGCCGCCGGCTGCGGGCCGCGCTGCCCGCGTCGGTGCTGGTCATCCTCACCGCGCGGCAGGAGGAGATGGACGTCGTCGTCGGCCTCGACGCCGGCGCCGACGACTACCTCACCAAGCCGATCCGGCTGGGCGAGCTGCTGGCCCGGGTGCGCGCGCACCTGCGCCGCGGCGCGCCGGCCGCGGCCCGGCCCCCGGTGACCGTCGGCGAGCTGACCGTCGACATCGCGGGCCGCCGCGCCACCCTGGGCGGCCGCGAGGTCGTGCTGCGGGCCAAGGAGTTCGACCTGCTGGCGCGGCTGGCCGAGCAGCCCGGGATCGCCGTCAGCCGCGAGACGCTGATGGCCGAGGTCTGGGACGCGCACTGGTACGGCTCGACGAAGACCCTTGACGTGCACATCGCGGCGGTGCGCCGCAAGCTCGCGGCGGCGGCCGGGCCCGGCGCCGAACTGCCCCGGATCGCCACCCTGCGCGGCCACGGGTACCGGCTGGAGGACCCCTCCCGGTCGCTCGCCGAAGGCTGACCGTGCGCCGCCGGATCATCTCCTTGACGGTGCTGGCCGCCCTGGTCGCGACCGTGCTGTTCGCGCTGCCGCTGGGCATCGCGGTGTGGCAGTACCACCACGACGACGCGAAGGTCGACCTGGAGCGGGCCGCCGACGCCACCGCACTCGCCGTGTCGGAAGACCTGAACGCCGGACGGCGGCCGGCCGTGCCCCCGCTTGACGAGGAGGACGGCGAAGCCGAGGTCGGGGTCTACGCCCCGGACGGGCGGCTGCTCGCCGGGCGCGGACCCGCCGTCGGCGGCCCGGTCGAGCGGCAGGCGGCCGAGGCCGCGGAGGACGTCGTCATCGGCCGTGAAGACGACGAAATGGCGCTGGCGGTGCCGGTGGTCAGCGGCTCCCGGGTGACCGGGGTGGTCCGGGCCGCGCTGCCGCTGTCCCAGCTGCGGCTGCGGATCTTGCTGACCTGGCTCGGCATGGCCGGGCTCGCGGTCGCGGCGATCGGGGTGAGCTGGCTGCTGGCCCGGCGGTTCGCCGCGCGGCTGGTCCGGCCCCTGGAGGAGCTGGCCGCGGTGGCCGGGCAGCTCGGCGACGGCGACTTCACCGTCCGCGGCCCGCGCGCCGGGATCGCCGAGATCGACCGGGTCGGCGAGGCGCTGGACGCCACCGCGGCCCGGATCGGCGAGACCCTCGAGCGGGAGCGCGCGTTCTCCGCGGAGGCGTCCCACCAGCTGCGGACCCCGCTGACCGGGTTGCGCCTGCAGCTGGAAGCGGCGCTGGAGACGCCGGGCGCGGACCCGCACGCGGCGATCCGCGCCGGGATCGCGTCCGCCGACCGGCTGGAACGCACCATCGAGGACCTCCTGGCGCTGGGCCGCGAACGCCGGGCACCGCGGGCCGAGCTCGATCTCGACGCCCTTCTGGAGGAGATCCGGCAGGCCGGCGAGGCGCTGCTCGGGCCGCACGGGCGCACGGTGCGGATCGTTCGCCAGGACCCGCCGCCGGCCCGGGTGGCGGCCGCGGCGGTCCGCCAGGTGCTCGGCGTCCTGCTGGACAACGCGGCGACGCACGGGCGGGGCACGGTGACGCTGATCGCCCGCGACGCCGGCGAGGCACTGGCCATCGACGTCGCCGACGAGGGCCCCGACCTGGGCGAGACGGACCCGTTCGCGACGGCGGCGTCCGGGCACGGCATCGGCCTGCGGCTGGCCCGCAGCCTGGCCGAAGCCGAAGGCGGCCGGCTGCGCCTGAGCCGTCCCGACCCGCCGACGTTCACCCTCCTGCTCCCGACCGCCGAACCCCCGAACCCGTCACTTTCCCTATGAAAGTGTTGCGGAGGCGGCCCCTCCGCATCACTTTCATAGGGAAAGTGGCGAGTTGGTACAGACGGAATGATTCGCCATGATCTGTGTGGTCTGTGCAATGAATCACCTGTGATTCATCTGTACGCGCAATGTTCCCCTGTTTTGTGTGCCCGGGGCGGCAGATACCGTCGTCGGCATGAACCTGCGGGCCGCGACGGTGCGGCGGAAACCGGTGGCCGATCTGGTCGCTGAGAGTGATCATGGCACGTTGAAGCGGTCGCTCGGGCTCGGGCAGCTGACCATGCTGAGCATCGGGGCGACGCTGGGCAGCGGCATCTTCGTCGTCCTCGGCGAAGCCGTGCCGGTGGCCGGGCCCGCCGTGGTCGTCTCGTTCGTGCTCGCCGGCGTCACCGCGCTCTTCTCCGCCCTCTCCTACGCCGAACTCGCCGGGATGATCCCGCTGTCCGGTTCGTCCTACTCCTACACCTACGCCACGCTCGGCGAGCTGGTCGCCTGGGTCTGCGGCTGGTGCTTGGTCCTCGAATACGGCGTCTCGGTGGCGTCGGTCGCCGTCGGGTGGGGGCAGTACCTCAACGAACTGCTCCGGCTCGCCTTCGGGTTCGCCATCCCGGACGCGCTGAGCCAGCCGCCCGGCTCCGGCGGGATCGTCAACGTGCCCGCGATCGTCGTCGTGGTGCTCGCGATGCTCCTGCTGCTGTCCGGCGCGAAGGAGAGCGCACGGGCCAACGCGGTCATGGTCGCGGTCAAGATCGCCACGCTCGTGCTGTTCTGCGCGATCGCGTTCACCGCGGTGCAGGCGCGCAACTTCACGCCGTTCCTGCCGCTCGGGCTGGCCGGGATGAGCGCCGGCGCCGCCAAGCTCTTCTTCTCCTACATCGGGTTCGACGCCGCGTCGACCGCCGGCGAGGAGGCGAAGAACCCGCAGCGTGACCTGCCGCGGGCGATCCTGCTCTCGCTCGGCATCGTGACCGTGCTGTACTGCCTGGTCGCGGTGGCCGCCGTCGGCGCGCTGCCGTGGCAGGAGTTCGACGGCCAGGAGGCGGCGCTGTCGCACGTGCTGGGGGTCGTGTCGGGCAACCCGTTCTGGGCCGGCCTGCTCGCCGTCGGCGCGCTCGTGGCCATCTCCAGCGTCGTGCTGACCGTCCTCTACGGACAGACGCGCATCCTGTTCGCGATGTCCCGCGACGGCCTGGTGCCGCCGTCGCTGTCCAAAGTGGATCCGAAGTCGGGCTCGCCGCGGAGCAACACCCTGGTGGTTTCGGCCTTCGTCGCCGTCCTGGCCGCGTTCATCCCGCTGGGCAAGCTCGCCGACGCCACCAGCATCGGGACGCTCTTCGCGTTCCTGCTGGTCAACATCGCCGTCCTGCTGCTGCGGCGGCGCCAGCCCGACCGGCCGCGCTCGTTCCGCGTGCCGCTCTCCCCGGTCACACCGCTGCTCGGCGTGCTGTGCTGCGGCTACATGATGATCAGCCTCGACGGCGCCACCTGGGTGGTCTTCGGCGCCTGGATGGCACTCGGCCTGCTGATCTACTTCGGCTACGGCATCCGGCGGTCGAGGCTCGCATGAGGGTCGCGATCCACCAGGGCCCGTTCGACGCGCTGCCCGCCGCGGTCGAAGCGGCCGGCGCTGACCTCGTCGTCACGGCCGAGATGAGCACCACCGGCTACCACATCGGCGCCCGGACGCACGAGCTGGCCGAACCGGCCGACGGCCCGACCGCGGCCAGGATGTCCGCGCTGGCGCGGAAAACCGGCGTCGCGCTCGCGTACGGCTACCCGGAGGCCGACGGCGGGAACGTCCACAACAGCGTCCAGCTCGTCGACGCGACCGGGCGGCGGCTGGCGAACTACCGCAAGACGCACCTGTTCGGCGACCTCGACAAAGCGTGGTTCACCCCGGGCGACGAGCCGGTGGTGCAGGCCGACGTCGGCGGCGTCCGCGTCGGGCTGCTGATCTGCTACGACGTCGAGTTCCCCGAGCTGGTGCGGGCGCACGCACTGGCCGGCACGGAACTGCTGGTCGTGCCGACGGCGCTGATGACCCCGTACGAACTGGTCGCCGACGCGCTGGTGCCGGCGCGGGCCTACGAAAGCCAGCTGTTCGTCGTCTACGCCAACCGTTGTGACGTCGAACAGGAGCTGACCTACTGCGGACGCTCCTGTGTGGTCGCCCCGACCGGCGAGGTACTGGCCCGCGCCGGGGCGGATCCCGCGCTGATCACCGCCGAAGTCACCCGCGACGCGCTCGCCGCGTCACGCCTGGAGAACACCCACTTGGCCGACCGGCGGCCCGAACTGTACCGAGGAACCACCGCATGACCTCCGCTGTCCCGACCGCGATCCACCACGACGAGCCGGCGGGCCGCCCGATCACGATGTTCGGCCCCGACTTCCCGTTCGCCTACGACGACTACCTCGCCCACCCCGCCGGGCTGGGCTCGGTGCCCGCCCACCGGCACGGCACCGAGATCGCGGTGATCGGCGGCGGCCTGTCCGGCATCGTCACCGCGTACGAGCTGATGAAACTCGGCCTGCGGCCGGTGGTCCACGAGATCGCCGAGATCGGCGGCCGGCTGCGCACCGTGCGGTTCCCCGGCTGCCCGGACGACGTCGTCGCCGAGATGGGCGCCATGCGCTTCCCGCCCGCGTCGACCGCGCTGTTCCACTACATCGACAAGGTCGGGCTCGAGACGACGCCGTTCCCGAACCCGCTCGCCCCGGAGACGCCGAGCACCGTCGTCGACCTCAAAGGACAGAGCCACTACGCGCGGACACCGGCCGACCTGCCCGCGGTGTTCGCCGACGTCGCCGCCGCTTGGGACCGGACCTTGGCCGAGCACGCGTCGTTCGCCGAGATGCAGACGGCGATCCGCGACCGCGACGCGAAGACGATCAAGCGGCTGTGGAACGAGCTCGTCCCGAAGCTGGACAACCAGACGTTCTACGGTTTTCTCTGCGACTCCCCCGCGTTCGCCTCCTTCCGCCACCGCGAGATCTTCGGGCAGGTCGGCTTCGGCACCGGTGGCTGGGACACCGACTTCCCCAACTCGATCCTGGAAATCCTGCGCGTCGTCTACACCGGCGCCGACGACGAGCACCGCAGCATCACCGGGGGCAGCCGGCAGCTCCCCTTGCGGCTGTGGGACCACGCGCCTTCGGAAATCGCTTACTGGCCCGCGGGAACGTCGCTGGCTTCCCTGCACGAAGGCGGGCCGCGGCCGGGCGTCACGCGGCTGCACCGGACGGCGCCGAACAACATCACGGTGACCGACGCGTCCGGGCACATCCGGACGTACCCGGCGGCCGTGTTCACCGCGCAGAGCTGGATGCTGCTGTCCAAGATCGAATGCGACGAAGCGCTGTTCCCGATCGACCACTGGACGGCGATCGAGCGCACGCACTACATGGAGTCGTCGAAGGTGTTCGTGCCGGTCGACCGGCCGTTCTGGCTCGACCGCGACCCGGCGACCGGCCGCGACACGATGAGCATGACGCTGACCGACCGAATGCCCCGCGGCACCTACCTGCTCGGCGACGACCCCTCGAAACCCGCCGTGATCTGCCTGTCCTACACGTGGGCGGACGACTCGCTGAAGTGGCTGCCACTTTCGGTGTCCGAACGCGTCGAGGTGATGCTCGGTTCGCTGCGCGAGATCTACCCCGGCATCGACGTCCGGCGGCACATCATCGGCGACCCGGTGACCGTGTCGTGGGAAGCGGAGCCGCACTTCATGGGCGCGTTCAAGGCGAACCTGCCCGGGCACTACCGCTACCAGCACCGGCTGTTCACGCACTTCATGCAGGACGAGCTAGCGGAGCGTCACCGCGGCCTGTTCCTGGCGGGTGACGACGTGTCGTGGACGGCAGGCTGGGCCGAGGGCGCGGTGCAGACGGCGCTCAACGCGGTTTGGGGCGTGCTGCACCACTTCGGCGGCGAGACGCACCCCGCGAACCCGGGCCCCGGCGACTGTTTCGCGGACCTCGCCCCGATCACGCTGCCGGACTGAGCGTGCCCCGATCGTGCCACCGCGGGAGACTGAGCTGCCCGGCACCACCGGCCGTGCGACGATGGGGACCATGAACACCGAGCCGGCGCCGAGATGGCGAAGACTGGAACCGGACGAACGGAAGGAACAGATCTACGCCTGCGCGGCGCGGCTGTTCGGTGAACGCCCCTACTCCGAAGTGTCCACTTCGGACATCGCCGCGGCGGCCGGTGTCGCGCGGGGGTTGATCAACCACTACTTCGGCACGAAACGCGAGCTGTACCTGGAAATCATCCGCCGGGCGCTGACTGTGCCACGCCTCGCCGTCGAAATCCTGCCGGACGGGCCGCTCGAACTGCGGGCCGACGTCGCCATCGAGTGGTTCCTCGACATGGTCACCAGCCAGGAGCGGATGTGGCTGGCCGCGATCGCGCCGGAGGGCATCGGGCGCGACCTCGAGGTGGAGCGCATCCTCGAAGAGGCCGACCGGGAGTCCGCCGACCGCGTGCTCGAAGCCGTCGGGCTCTCCAGCGAAAGCGAGCACGGCCCCGAACTCAACGCGCTCGTGCGGGCGTTCGGCGGGATGGTGAAGTCCGCCGGCCGGGAATGGCTCGTGCGCGGTTCCCTGACCCGCGCCCAGGTGCACCTGCTGCTGTCCAAGTCGCTCGTCACGCTGGTCGGCGAGATCTTCCCGGCGATCCAGGCGGAACCGCCGGACCCGGACGCCCGCGGGTAGACCGAAGCCCCCGGCGCCACGAGGGGGAGGAGGGCGCCAGGGGCTCCGGGTCAGCGGACGAACCGCCGACGCACGCTCACGGTACGCCGGAGCGCTGTCAAGTCGCTGTCAACCTTCGCCGTCCGATTCGCGAAGTTCTTCGAGCCGGTGGGCGAGCCCGTCGAGGCACCTTCGGACCGCGTAGTCGTACAACTGCGCGTAGTACCCGGAGGCGAGGTCGGGATCGCCCATCAGGTCGTGCATCGCCGCACCGAGCTCGGCCATCCCCGGCAGGTCGGTCCGCTCACGGTACTTCGCGTACTCCTCGGTGTTGTCGATCCGCAGCGCGAGCGCGCCTTCGCGGTCGTCCTCCATGGCGACGAACTGGCACGCCGTCATCACCAGCAGGTTGTAGGCCAGCACGCTTTCGCGGCCGAAACCGGCCCTCAGGAGCACGCCGACGCCCGCGTCGATGCTGCGTGTGGCCGCTTGGACCGACGGGCCGAACAACGCGAGCCGCCGCGCGCAGCCCGGGTAGGCCCGCAGCACCGCGCGCAGGCCGGCCAGCAGGTCGGTGAACCAGTCCTGCCACGGCAGGTGCGGCTCGGGCAGCTCCAGCAGGCCGACCACCCGGTCGACGACGGCGTTCACCACCGCGTCCCGGTCACCGACGTGGTGGTAGATCACCGCCGGATAGGCCTCGACGGCGCGGGCGAGCTCCCGCAGCGTCCAGTTGTCGAGGCCGCGTTCGCCGGTCAGGATCGTCGCCGCGCCGATGATGCGGTCGGCCGTGAGCGCCGGCAGTCCCGCCGCGGCTCGCGACCGGGGGCGCTGTCCGGTACCCGAGGATGAGGTCGGCATGGGGCGTAACGGTAACCGCACGGGTACGACCGGTGCCAGCTCCGCACGGGTACGGCAGGATCGGGGTATGCCACGCGCACAGGCCAACGGTCTCGAGCTCGAGTACGACACCTTCGGCGATCCGGGCGATCCGCCGCTGGTCCTGGTGATGGGCCTCGGTGCCCAGATGATCACCTGGGAGGACGGTTTCTGCGAGCTGCTCGCCGGCCGCGGGTTCTTCGTCGTGCGCTACGACAACCGGGACGTCGGGCTTTCCACCTGGCTCGACGACCTTCCCGCGCCGGACCTGGCCGCGCTGGCCGGCGGCGACCTGACGACGGCGCCGTACCGCCTTTCGGACCTGGCCGACGACGCCGTCGGGCTGTTCGACGCGCTCGGCATCGCGCGGGCGCACGTCGTCGGCGCGTCGATGGGCGGGATGATCGTGCAGCAGCTGGCCATCGACCACCCGGAGCGGCTGCTGTCGCTCACGTCGATCATGTCGACCACCGGCGACCCGGCGGTCGGGCGGGCCGAGCCGTGGGCGCTGGCGTTGCTGACGCGGCCGCCGGCGACGACCCGCGAGCAGGCCCTCGCCGACAGCGTCGACGGCTACCGGAAGCTCGGGTCGCCCGGCTACCCCGACGACGAGGCGTTCCTGCTGGCCAAGGCGGCGTTGCACTACGACCGCGCCCGCCACCCGGTGGGCACGCTCCGCCAGGCGGCGGCGGTGGTGGCGTCCGGCGACCGGACGGCGGGGCTGCGTTCGGTGCGGCTGCCGGCGCTGGTCGTGCACGGCGACGCCGACCCGCTGATCGACGTCAGCGGCGGCAAGGCGACGGCGGAGGCGATCCCGGACGCAGAGCTGCTGGTGATCCCGGGCATGGGCCACAACCTGCCGCGCGCGGTGTGGCCCACGCTGGTGGAAGCGATCGAGCGCGTGACGGCCCGGTAACCCGCTCACCCCGGCTGCCTCGCCCCGGCTCGGCTCGGCCTTCCAGCCGTGTCGGCTCCCCAATCACGCGAGTTCGCTCCCCAATCACGCGAGTTCCGCCTTCAATCACGCGAATCCCGCGCCCGGTCACACGAACCGACCCTCCAGGTACGCGAGTCGACCGTCTGGGTACGCGAGTTCGCCGTTCCGGTACGCCGAACTCGGGTGAGCGGGCCCGTAACTCGCGTGATCAGGGACGTAACTCGCGTGATTGGGCACGTATCTCACGTGATTGGAGAGGCATCTCGCGTGATTGGGAGGGCATCTCATGTGATTGGAGGGTCGGCTCGCGTACTTGGAGAGTCGGCTTGCGTGACTGGAGGGTCGGCTCGCGTACCTGGAGGGTCGGCTCGCGTACCTGGAGGGTCGGCTCGCGTGACTGGAGGGTCGGCTCGCGTGACTGGAGGGTCGGCTTGCGTGACTGGGGGGTCGACACGGGTCAGCTGGGTGGGGTGGCGCGGCGGGCCGCCAGGGCCGCGATGATGCGCGGGAGGCCGGCCGGGTGGAGGGGGTCGATGCCGGTCAGGTCGCGGACCCGGCGGAGGCGATAGTCGACCGTGTTGGGGTGGACGTGCAGGCGCGCCGCCGTGCGGCGGCGGTTCGTGTCCAGCTCGAGGTACGCCGACAGCGTCTCGACCAGCTCCGGGTGCGCGTCCAGCGGGGCGAGCGCCGCCGCGAGCCGGTCGCGGGCCTCGCCCGGGCGGGTCAGCTGGTACTCCACCAGGACGTCGTCGAGGCGGTACAACCCCGGCGGACGCCCGAACCAGCGCAGCACCTCCAGCACCTCACCCGTCCGCGCCGCCACGAGCCGGACCTCCGGCGGCGTCGCCGTGTCGGCCGCCGCCAGCACGTCCACCCCCGCCGCGCGCCCGGCCGTGTCCAGCAGCGCACCCCACTCCGAGACGGCCGACAGCCGTCCGGTCAGCGGCAGCAGCACCAGCCCGCCGGGACCGTCCAGGGACGCGAGAACGCCGTCGCCGCAGGACTGTTCGAACGCCGCCAGGAACCGCCGCAGCTTCCGGCGGATCGCGATGTCCGCGTCGACGCCCGGGGACGCCTCGTCGGCGTGCGGCCCCAGCTCGACGCTCAGCACCAGGTACCGCGCCGGCAGCGTGATCCCGGCGCTGCGGGCGACGACGTCGACCGGGCCGCCGTCGGCCAGCACCGAAAGCAGCGTGCGACGCGCGGTGTGCTCCTGCCCGACCTTCGTGCGCAGCTCCTCCAAGTACTCCCGCGTGACGGCGCCGGTGATGGTGCCGACGAACGCGAGCACGCGGTCCGCGACGTCGAGCAGGTCGGCGACGTCCGCGCTGCCCGCCTCGGCCGAGCCGACGGCGAAGATCTCCCGCGCCCCGACGTGGTACGCGGTCAGCACGGCCTCCAGCGGGAAACCTTCCTCGGCGCGCCGCACCGCGGACGCGCCGATCTGCCGCAGCTCGGCGTCGTTGAGCTGCCGGTCTTCACGCAGGCTCCGCGCGAACGCGCGCACGGCCTGCTGCGTGATCCGCACGATGTCGCCGGCGAGCTCTTCCACCGGCAGCCGCCGGTAGTCCGCGACGTCGGCCTGGATGCGCGTCAGCACCCGCGCGATCAGCTCCGGCTCTTCCCGGGTGAGCCGTTCGTGGACGCGCTGGCCGCCGAGGGCCAGGTCCCCGCCGGCCTTGTGCTCCGTCACAACCGATCCCCTTGTTCTCTGCCCGGATTCCCAGTCAATCCCGGCACCCTCGGTGCCGATGGTGTCACGGAGACCAACCATCGGCACAACGTCAGGAGGACGGCGTGCGAGTGAGGACAACGGCGTTCATCACGATCTTGGTCGCGGCACTGGCGACGACGGCGGGTACGGCGGAAGCGAGCACCGCCGGGGAGTACGTGGCGCTCGGGGACTCGGCCGCGGCCGGCCCGCTGATCCTGCCCCCGGACCTCTCGTCCCCGGGCTGCCTGCGGTCCCTGGCCGACTACCCGCACGTCGCCGCGAAGCAGCTCGGCGTCCCGCTCGAGGACGTCACCTGCTCCGGCGCGACGACGGCGGACATGTACGCGCCGCAGTCGACGGAGACCGGGCCGGTCCCGCCGCAGGTGGACGCGCTCGGCGCGGCCACGAAGACGGTCACGCTGACCATCGGCGGCAACGACGTCGGCCTGGTCGGCGCCGCGACCAGCTGCATCAACCTGCTCCCCGGCCTCAACCCGGACTGCGTGGACCGCTACACCGCCGGCGGGCACGACCAGCTGGCCGAGAGGATCGCCGCGTTCGAACCGACGTGGGGCGCGCTGCTGGACGCGATCCACGCGCACGCGCCGAACGCGGACGTCTTCGTCGCCGGCTACGGCACCTACCTGCCGCGCAACGGGTGCTGGCCGGTCGCGCCGCTCACCCCGCGCGACGCGAACTACATCCAGGGCAGCATCGACAAGACGAACGCCGCCCTCGCCCGGCAGGCCGCCGCGCACGACGCGCGGTACGTCGACGTCCGGACGGCGTCGATCGGGCACGACGTCTGCAAGCTGCCCGGCGTCAAGTGGTTCGAGAGCGTGATCCCGACGGCGGTCGCGGCCCCGCTGCACCCCAACGCCACGGGCATGCGGCACATCGGCGCGCTCGTCGCGGCGGCGATCAGCGGGTGAAGTCCCAGCGGCTCGCGCCGTACGGCTCGGCACAGGCGACGCCGATCGCCCGGGTGGGCACGAGCCGGTACAGGAGCCACGGCGCGGGCCCGGCGCTCGGCGCCATGAACGGCGCCGTGTACCCGCCGCCGGTCACCGTCGCGGGCCAGCCGCCCTCGCGGTAGACGGCCGCGACCCGCTCGAGGGTGGCGGGATCGGCGACGTGCTCGGCCTCGCCCTCCAGGGTCAGGTCGAGGCCGTTCAGGCGCACCGAGACGGTGCACGCCGGGTTCGCCGCCAGGTTGCGGGCCCGGCGGGTGCCCGGCCCGCTGACGAAGTAGAGGGCGTCGTCCACCCAGATCGCGCCGACGCCGGCGGCGTGCGGCCGGCCGTCGGGGCGGACGGTCCCGACGAAGAACGTCAGGTCCTCCTTGGGGGTCTGGGTCGCGAGGAGATCGCGCGCCCTGCTCCACGGCAGCGCCGCGGACCCGTTCCGGTCGAGGTTCTTGGTGTTCGTCGGCTCGCTCATGCTTACGCGTCGAACGGGACGACGGCGGATCGACACGCGACGAGAGTTTTCGCGCCGCCGGGATCGTCGTCGCTGGTCGCGGGCACGATCGCCAGCTCGTCGATCCCGGCCTCCGCGTACTTCCGCGCCTTCGCGGCGACGTCCTCGCGCGAGCCCAGCAGACCCACTGTCGCGATCGCCTCGACCGGCACCGCGGCCAGCAGCTCACGCGGGTGCGGACGGGTGCGCGCGAAGTCCACCAGATCGCCGAACCCGGCCTCGCGGAACATTTCGCCGTACCCGGGCGCCGCCAGGTAACCGACGACACCGCGGCGCAGCTGCTCGATCTCCGCGGGACCGGGATCCACCGCGGCGACCACCCACGCGGCGACCGGCGGTGGCGTAGTGCCGGCTCGCGAAGCGGCCGCACGGAGACCACGCACCAGATCTCCGGCCGCGGCCGGGCTGACGAGGTTCACCACCATCCGGTCGGCGTACCGCGCGGCGACGTCGAGCGCACGCGGGCCGAACGCCGCGATCGTCAGCGGCGACTTCGGCGCTGCCAGCCGCAACCGGTAACCCTGCGAACCCACCACGGATCCGTCCACAGTGGACTTCTCGCCGGAGACCAGCTGCCGGACGGCGATCGCGGACTCCGCCAACGCGGTCGCCGCGCGCGAACGGGACCGGCCGTGCCAGCCGCGCACCACGACGTCGCTGGACGTGCCGAGCGCGACGCCGGTGGTCCGGCCGGTCAGCGCCGCCACCGACGCGACGCCCATCGCGATCGTCGCCGGGTCCCGCACGGTCACCGCCAGCGGCCCGAAGGTCAGCGAAAGAGACGTCGTCGCCGCACCGATCGCGGTCCCCAGAGCGAACGCGTCCCACGTCGCCATCTCGCCGATCCACAGCTCCGGGTACCCGGCGGCCTCGGCGGCGCGCGCGGTTTCGAGGGCCTCCTCCGGCGGGCGGTCCTGCCAGAGCCCCAGCGACACCGAAAGCCTCATGCGGACGCCTGCACGATCATGGTCACCACCGTAGTGAACGAGCCGCCGACGTTGAGCGTCAACGCCGTCCGCGCGCCTTCGACCTGCGTCTCGCCCGCGGCGCCACTCACCTGCCTGGCCGCGTCGCGCAGCATCCGGACGCCGGTCGCGCCGACCGGGTGACCGAGCCCGATCAGGCCGCCACCGGGGTTGATCCCGGCCGTGTCGAGGCCGCCGTCGGCGATGAACCTGCCCCCGCCCCCGGGTGGCGCGGCGCCAAGGTGCTCCAGCGCGACCAGCCCGGTGATCGTGAAGCAGTCGTGCAGTTCGACGACGTCGAGCGCGTCCGGCCCGGCCACGCCCGCGCGCTCGTAGGCGTCGACGACCGCACCGCGCAGGTGCGGGAACAGGTACTCACCCCCTGCGGAAAGCTTCTCCGCGAGGCCGATGTGCGCGGTGCGGTGCCCGAAACCCGCGATGCGCGGGAAGCCGCCGCCGAGCCGCTCGGCGAACGCGGGCGAGGCCAGCAGGACAGCCGCGGCGCCGTCGGTGATCCGGCCGCAGTCCTGCTTGCGCAGGCGTCCTTCGATCGGCGGGTTCAGCTCGTCGTCGGGCCCGAACGCGCCGGCCGGGAAGCGCCAGTCGCGGGCCTGGGCGAGCGGATTCCGTGTCGCGCGGTCGAAAGCGTGCGAAGCGAACTGCCCGAGGTGCTCGGGGTCGAGTCCGTGCCGCTCGTCGTACGCGGCAGCGACGTCGGCGAAGAGCGCGGGCCACGGGAACTTCGCGGCGAGGGCTTCGTGCCCGGCCCACGCGGCGGATCCGAGGTGTTCGGCGGCCCGCTGCCCGTCGACGGTGCGCATCAGCTCGACCCCGACGACGAGCGCCAGGTCGTAGCGGCCGGCCTCGATGTCCGCGCACGCGGCGAGGACGGCGGTGCTACCGGACGCGCAGGCGGCCTCGTGCCGGGTCGACGGCACGCCGTCCAGCTCCGGGACGGCGGCCACGAGCAGCCCGCCGAGCTGGGCCTGGCCGGTGAACAGCTCCGCCGCGAGGTTGCCGACGTGCGCGACCTCGACGTCTTCGGCCGCAACACCGGCGTCCGCGAGGGCAGCGGGGACGACCTCGGCGAACAGCTCGAGGATCCCGCGCCCCTCCTTCGCGTAGTTGCGCGCGAAGTCGGTCTGCGCCCCGCCCAGCACGAACACGCTCATGGCCTCACTCCAGACTTTCCCGCAGCCGCCGCTTCAGGATCTTCCCCACCGGGTTGCGGGGCAAGGCGTCGGCGTACTCGAGCCGTTCCGGCAGCTTGAACGCGGCCACCTTCTTCTCGCGCAGGTACGCGACCAGCTCGTCGAGCGACGGCTTCCGCGAGCCCGGCACGACGACCGCACACACCCGCTCCCCCATGACGTCGTCGGGCACGCCGACGACCCCGACGTCGGCGACGTCCGGGTGCCCGGCGAGCAGGCCCTCGACCTCGGCCGGCGAAATGTTCATCCCGCCGCGGATGACCAGGTCCTTCCTCCGGTCGACGTAGCGCAGGAACTCTCCCCGCTCCCCGGCGATCTCGAAGACGTCGCCGGTGCGGAAGTGCCCGTCGTCGTCGAACGACGACGTGTCCAGCGGCTCGCCCACCCACGTCAGGTAGCCGGCGAACACCGTCGGCCCGGCGATGCGCAGCTCGCCGGGGTGCCCGCGTTCGGTGACGTGCTCACCGGTGACCGGGTCGTGCAGCCGCACCGACGTCCAGCTGGCGACGGAGGTCGACCAGGTGACGTCGGAGGCGTAGTTCGGGAAGTAGCTCGCCCGCTGGTCCGGGTCCGGGATGTCCACGGGACCGGACAGCAGCGCCGTGCCCTCGTTCGAGCCGAAGAAGTTGATGATGTCGATGCCGTACCGCTCGGCCCAGGTGCGCACGAGCCACGGCGAGAGCGGCGCCGATCCGGACCCGATCTTCCGCAGCGCGGAGAGGTCCACTCCGGACAGGATCTTCTCGTTGTGCAGCAGCATGGTCAGCAACGCAGGCGGCGCGAGCGTGTACGTCACGCGTTCGGCCGCCAGCTGTCCCAGGAACACCGGCAGGTCGAACGGGTGGTGCGGCACGAACACGGCGCCGGTCAGCAGCCACGGCAGGAACATCCCGCCGATGCCGGCCATGTTCGTCATCGGGAACGGCGACAGCAGGACGTCGTCGCGGGTCATTCCCGCGGCCTGGACGCAGCCGCTCGCCGTCGCGAGCCAGTCGCCGTAGCAGCGCGGGACCGCTTTCGGCTCGGCTTCGGTGCCGGACGTCCAGCAGATCGTCACGCAGTCGTTGACGTCGGTTTCGAGCGTGCCGAGGTAGGAGTCCAAAGTGGATCGCTCCGCTTCGGACAGTGGATCTTCGGGCCAGGCCAGGGCGCCGGCCGGTTCGTCGTCCCCCCGGGCGACGACGAACCGGACCGACGGCGCCGAAGCGCCTTTTAGCCCAAGGGCCGCCCCGGCGAGCTCGTGCTCGCCGTATCTGGATGCGGTCACCACCGCGACGGCCCCGGTGCGCCGGCACATCGGACCCATCTCGTGTTCCCGGTAGGACACCGGGAACGGGGTGACCACGGCACCGATCCGCACGATCGCGAGGAACGCCTGGACCAGGGCCGAGCAGTTCGGCAGCTGCACGGCCACTACGTCCCCTGCTCGCACCCCTCTGGCGAGCAGGAACGCGGCCAGGACGTCGACGCGTTCGTCGAGCCGGTTCCAGGTCCACCGCACCGGGTCGCGTCCGACCAGTGCGGTGGTGTTCGGTGGATCGACCAGCGCGAGACCCTCCGGGCCGGCACTGACCCGCTCCTTCACGAGCCGGTCGATCGTCTCCGCACTCCACCATCCCCGCGTCCGGAAGTCCCGGGCGCGACCCTCTCGATGGCATCTCATGAACGGAGGTTTTCCAGCTGGTCCGCCCGGACCCAGGTCGCGTGAAAACCGAGCGGGACCCGCTGGGGCAACAGGACCCTGGCCACGGGTCCGGCAGCGAGATCGGCGGCGTCGAAGATGTCCAGTTCGGAGCGTCCCTCACGCTCGTCCTGCACGAACGTCACCAGATAACCGTCCGCCGAATCGACGGATGCGCCATCGCGGGGTGCGAAGGGCGCCTCACTGCCCCACCGACCGGGACCGAACCGGTATTCGGTCTTGGAGCCGGCAAGATTGTCGTAGCGCACGAGCCCGTCGAACTTCAGCGTCGACTCGGGCGAGATGTGCACCGCGTAGGAGTACCGGTTCCCCCGGCCGACCCGGCGGGAGTCGACGGTCGGGAACTCGGTGTTGGCGTCGTCGAGCGCCGCCTCGTGGCAGGCGCCGGTCCGCAGGTTGAAGCGGTACCGGTGCAGCTGGGCGTCGAGCCGCAGGTAGGAGAGCATCTTCGCGAGCGGCGTGTGCGCGTCGGCCCGCGGGGCGGGCTTGCGCACGCGGCAGACGTCGAGGATGACCTCTTCGCCCTCTTCCCAGGCGTTGACGACGTGGTAGATGTAGCACGGGCTCGCTTCGAACCACTTGATCTGGCTACCGTTCCCGTAGCGTGGTAGAACGCCGAAGCGGCTCGGCATCGAACGGTCGAAGTGCAGCTTGTGGCGCCCCTGCTTCGCCGCGTGGGCGTCCTGGACCAGCGGCAGGTCCATCAGCACCGCGTGGTGCTCGGTGATGGCCATGTCGTGCGGCAGGCGCGGGCCGGGCAGCTCGATCTCCGTGGTCTTCACGACCCGGCCGTCCGCGCTGATCACGCCGTAGCGCAGGTACGGCGGGCGCGGGCCGTAGTCGAACCAGAACAGCTCGCCGGTGGCCTCGTCCACCTTGGGGTGGGCCATCATGTCGCCGACCAGCGTGCCGAGGAAGTCCTCGGCGCCCAGCGTCTCCAGGGAGAGCGGGTCGACGCCGTACGGCGAGCCGCACAGGTACCAGGTGGCGAGGATCCGGCCGCGGTGGAAGACGACGTCGGTGTTGGCGTTGTCCTTCAGGCCCAGGCCGTGCGTGTTGCCGAAGGGGTTGCCCTTCGGGCTCTCCATGACGCCGGTCCAGAGGCCCTTGCCGGCTTCGGACTCGGCCTCGAAGGCCTTCGTGCGGACCCAGCGGTTGCGGTAGCGCGCCTTGCCGTTCTCCAGGTGGACGGCGTGGATCATGCCGTCGCCGTCGAACCAGTGGTAGCGGCCTTCCGGGGCGAACCGCGGGTTGGGGCCGTTGCGCAGGTAGACGCCGTTGAGGTCCTTCGGGATTTCGCCGATGACCTGCAGGTCTTCCGCGTCGATTTCGGCACTGACCGGGGCGTAGACGCCGAGCAGGTAGGGGTTGGCCTCGTCCGCGTCCGCCGTCCTGGCCACCATCAGCGGCTGTTCGGAGGTGCTGGTCATCGGGCTTCTCCCTGGATGTCGGGCTCACCGCGCTGGCTGATGGGGATGAGACTATGATTTGTGTAGTCAGGTGTCAATAGGCTTCTTCTGCTGTAGCCAGGTGTACGCTGAGGCCGCTAGTAACAAGGGGGAACGACGGTGACCGAAGCGACTGCACAACGCGTGAGGCCCGCAGGAGATCCGCTCCGGAGAGCGCTCGAGCTGGTCGGTGACCAGTGGACGCTGCTGATCCTGCAGAGCCTGTTCCTTCGCTTCCGTCGCTACGAAGAGCTCCGCCTGCGGCTGGGCATCTCGCCGACGGCGCTGTCCGGGCGGCTGCGGGACATGGTGGACGCGGGCATGCTCACGCGCGAGCCGTACCGGGACGCGCGGCGCACGCGCCACGAGTACCGGCTCACCGAGCGCGGCCTGCAGCTGTGGCCGCTGCTGATTTCGATCTGGGCGTGGGAGCGCGAGTGGGTCGAGGGCCGCCGCGCGGTGCTGCCCACGCTGATCCACCTCGACTGCGAGCTGGCTACATCAGCGCCCCTCGGCTGCGGGGCGTGCGGCCGCCGGGTCGACGCGCGGGATGTCCGGGCTTCGCGGCTGGACAGCACCGGTGTCGCGGCCGCGACGGCGTCCAAGCGCTTCCGCCGCAAGGACGCGGAATCCCTGGCCGGCGACCCGATGATGTTCTTCCCCGACACGATGGAGCTGCTGGGCGACCGCTGGTCGACGGGCCTTCTGGTGTCCGCGTTGCTCGGCTGCCGGCACTTCTCGGAGTTCGAGCGGGAGCTGGGCATCGGGCCGAGCGTGCTGTCGGCCCGGCTGAGCAAGCTCGTCGAAGTCGGCGTGCTGCGCACGGGCACGGCGGCCACGCGGACCGACGCCCGCGACTACCGGATGACCGCGAAGGGGCTGGCGTTCTTCCCGGCGCTGGCGTTCATCGCGGAGTGGTCGCGCGGGTTCGAGGTGGCCGGCCAGGAGCCGGACATCACGCTGCACCACGTCGAATGCGGCAACCGGCTGCAGCCGATCCTGCTGTGCGACCACTGCGGCCGCCCGCTGACCCGCAAGTCGGTGCAGTTCGGCGGGGTGCCGTCCCCCCAACGCTGACGGGGTGACCAAATCGACTCGCCAAGCGGTTTGTCTGATGCCAGGCTGGAGCGGTCACACGTCGTCAGTTCCGGAGGTAAGCATGAGTGAACCGAATCCTTCGCCCAGCGGCGAGGAGGACGACGTCAAGCGCAAGTTCCGGGAGGCGCTGGAGCGCAAGCAGGCCCACAGCCGCTCGGGCGCGTCCCACGAGAACGCCGGCGGCAAGAACCAGCACGCCCACGGCCCCGCGGCCAACAAGCGGACGTTCCGCCGCAAGAGCGGCTGACCCCCAGCCTCCGAAGGCCACCGTCAGGGCATTGGATGTCCCGGCGGTGGCCTTCAGAGCGTTCAGGGCGTGAACTCGCCCAGGTGGTCCAGCACCACGAACTCGCTCGCCGGACTCGCCGCCGCCACCGCCTTCCGCAGCACCTCCAAGCCGCCGTTCGGGTCTTTCGCCTGACCCAGCGGCAGGTCGAAGTCGTCCCAATGCGTCGCCGCCACATGGGCAGGGTTGCCCAGCGTCCGGAGCAGGCGCGGCACGTACTGCGTCACCTTCGCACCACCCACCGGCACCAGCACCACGTCCGGGCGCAACCCCGCCAGCTCGGACTCGACGTAGTTCGAGCCGCCGAAGTCCAGGACGCTCGCCCCGCCGCCGGTCACCTGGTACGCCAGCGTGCCGCCCTCGACCAGGTCCTCGATCACCTTCGGACGGTCGCGGCGGGACAGCGGCCGCGAACCCGGGAACGGCACCCGCGCCCGCTCGCCGGTCGCCGAGTGCAGGGACCTCAGGACGCGGATCGAGTAACCGTCGAACGTCAGGTCCTCTCCGCCGCTCGCGATCGACAGCTGGTCTTCCGGCGCCCCCAGCGCCGCCATGAGACTCAAATGGGTCTCGGTCCCGAGCACCGTCGCACCGGTGCGTTTCGCCAGGTAGGGGACGTCGGTGAGGTGGTCGTAGTGGCCGTGGGTGACGAGGATGTGGTCCGCGCGCAGCTCGCCGCGGTCGAGGTAGCCGTCGATGAGCGCCTTGTTCACCGAGAGCGGGGTGCGCGGGTCCGCGCCCGCCGGTGTGTACGTGCCGGTCTTGAACCGCGTCAGCCACGGGTCGATGAGGACCGTCTTGGTCCCGGCCGAACCCGGCACGCGGATCTCCCAGCCGTTGTTCCCCCACCACCGCAGCGTCATCCGCGACGCCCCCCGGGGCGCCGAAGCCGCCGAAGCTCCCGAAACGCCGGCGAGGATCGTGGCCGCCGCCGCGCCCGCGCCGAACAGCCCCCGTCTGCTGAGTCCTGTGTTCATGACGGGCACTCGATCACGGCCCCGGCGGCGCTGTCCAAGATCGAGACGTCGGCATGTCGATATGCGGACGGGTATCGTCGCAGCGTGGACCACCTTCGTTCGCTGCGGTACTTCCTCGTCGTGGCCGAGGAACTGCACTTCGGCCGCGCCGCCGACCGGCTCGGCATCGCGCAGCCACCGCTGAGCCAGCGGGTGAAGCGGCTCGAAGCCGAGCTGGGCGCGAAGCTGTTCGACCGCGGCCGCCGTGTCACGCTCACCGAAGCCGGCGAAGTGCTGCGCGCCGAGGCCCGCGACCTGCTGAGCCGGTGGGACCGCATGACGGCGCTGGTCGCGAAGGCCGAGCGCGGCGAGCTGGACGCCCTGCGCGCGGGCGTGCCGCCGGAGCTGCCGGGGCGGGTGCTCGCCGCGCTCCTGACCACCTTCGCGACGCAGTACCCGGCTGTCCGGCTCGACCTGCAGGAGCTCACCACGGCCGAGCAGGTGCGGCTGCTGGCCGACCGCTCGCTGGACGCCGGGCTCCTGCAACTGCCGGTGGACGTGGTGGGCCTCGACCTCGGGCCGGCCGTCGACACGCCGCTGGGCGTGGTCCTCCCCCGCGATTCACCGCTGGCGCGCCGGTCCGAGCTGACACTGTCCGACCTCGCCGGGGAGGGCCTGGTGCACGCGCCTCGCGCAGCGGCGCCCGGGAGTTACGACGCGCTGCTGCGCACGTGCTGGGACCACGGCTTCCGCCCGGCCTCGATCCGGCACGCGCGCAACCCGGAGTTCGTGCTCGGCCTGGTCCTGGCCGGGCACGGGGTGGCGTTCGAGCCGCGGGCCCGCAAGGAACCGCGCGTGGTCTGGCGGCCCCTGGAAGGCGAGGTGCTGCGGGCGCGGACGGCGTTCGCCTGGCCGTCGTCGAGCCCGCACCCGCAGGCGGCGAAGCTGGCGGAGATCGCGGCGGGAGTGCTGAGGGACGATGGGGTTTCGCGGCTGGTACCGCCGGACCCGGGTGGAGCGCGGCCGTGGGACGTGTTCTACGAGCGCAGCTGATCACCGCCGCGTGAGCCGCGTTCACCCGTCCCGGTCCCGGCGCCGGCAGACCCGGCCACCGGCTCCGCGCCGGATCGCCGCGATGCAGTGAATGACTCATTCCTGGCGCCGGACGCCAGGAATGAGTCATTCACTGCGGCGAAAGCCGAACCACGCGACCGACCCGAGCCCGTCGCGGGTGCGATGCGCCGTTCGAGGAGCAGGCCGGGACAACCGCCGCAGTGCTACGAACGCAGCTGATCCACCGCCGCGCGGGCCGCGTCGCCGATCGCGCGGTCGATGTCCGGGCGCCGCAACGTCTCCGCTCCGCCCACCGTGAACACCGCCACCGCGTACGCACCTCCGTCCGGGTACGTCACGACCCCGATCTCGTTGCGGATTCCCGGCATCGTGCCCGTCTTCGCCGCCACCACCGCCTCCGGTGGGAACCCCGCCGTCAGCCGGTGCCAGCTCACCTGGCCCGACATCCACTCCAGGACCTGCGCGCCGGGACCCGGGTCGCGCCAGATCGCCGACAGCAACGCCGTCATCTCGCGTGGCGTAGTCGACGAAGTCCGCAGAGGATCCAACGCCCGCAACGGGATTCCGGCCGCGGTGTCGTCGATGATCGTGCGCAGCAGATCGCGTGGTGCGCCGATGACGGACGTGCGCGACAGGCCCAGCTCCGCCAGCAGCGACCGCACGTTCTCCACGCCGACCCGGTCGAACAGCAGGTCCGCGGCCGTGTTGTCCGATACCGACAACGCCAGCAAAGCCGCGTCCCGCAAGCTGTACGAGACGTCGTCGGCGAAACCCGCCGAGCCGGTGCCGCCGAGCCGGTCGGCCGCCGATGCTCGCACCCGGTCCGTCGGGTCGAGCTGGCCCGCCGCCACCTGGCGGGCGAACTCGAACGCCAGCGCCACCTTCACCACCGACGCCAGCACGACCGGCGAGTCGGCCTCGAAGCCCAAATCGCGAAAAGAACCGAGACAACGGGCGTGCAGGAAGCCCCGCACGCCCGCCGCCGCGAAGATGTCCGAAAGACTCACCCGGTCATGATGGACCGCAGCCGCCCGACCTCCGCCATCCGCCGCTCCGCGAGCCGGTCGGCCGCCGTCGCCGGGGGCACGCCGTCGGTGTCCGCCAGCGCGAACACGGCCTTGGTCGTGTCGTAGATCGCCGTCGTCTTGCGCTTGGCGCGCTCGAAGTTGAAGCCGTGGCGCTCGTCGTCGACCTGGATCACGCCGCCGGCGTTGACCAGGTAGTCCGGCGCGTACAGGACGCCGCGGTCGGCCAGCTGCTTGTCGATGCCGGCGTGCGCGAGCTGGTTGTTCGCCGCGCCGCACACGATCCGGGCGCCCAGCACCGGCACGGTGTCGTCGTTCAGGACGCCACCCAGCGCGCAGGGTGCGAAGACGTCCAGCTCCGTCCGCAGCAGGGTGTCCACATCGGACACGGCCTTGACGGCCGGGTACAGCGAAAGCGTCCGCGAGATCGCGGGCGAGTAGACGTCGGTGATGGTCACCTGCGCGCCGGCGTCCACGAGGTGCCCGACGAGGATGTGCCCGACCTTGCCGACGCCGGCCACGCCGACGCGCTTGCCGGCCAGGTCCGGGCTGCCCCAGAGGTGCTCGGCCGAGGCGCGCATGCCCTGGAACACGCCGAACGCCGTCAGCACGGAAGAGTCGCCGGCGCCGCCGTCCTCGGGCGAACGGCCGGTGACGAAGTCGGATTCGCGGGCCACGACGTCCATGTCCCGCACGTACGTGCCCACGTCGCACGCCGTGATGTAGCGACCGCCCAGGGACTGCACGAAGCGCCCGTACGCGCGCAGCAGCGCTTCGGACTTGAGCGTCTTCGGGTCGCCGATGATGACGGCCTTGCCGCCGCCGAGGTCGAGCCCGGCCAGCGCGTTCTTGTACGCCATGCCCTTGGACAGCGCGAGCACGTCGTCGAGCGCGTCCGCTTCGGTGGCGTAAGGGTGGAAGCGCGTCCCGCCCAGGGCGGGCCCGAGCGCGGTGGAGTAGATGCCGATGATGGCCTTCAGGCCACTGGCTTCGTCGTGGCAGTACACGACCTGTTCGTGCCCGGAGTTCCGGGCGAACACTCCTTCGGTCACGGTGGTGACTCCTTTGTCTCCCGCGCCCGCTCGTGGCCGGGACGCGCTCCAAGGGTGGCTGGGAGGCCGGGCGGAGGTCGTCCGCCCGAGTGCCTTCCCGGCACCAACCTAGATCCCTTCCGATCACCGGACCAGTGCAGGTCCCGGGATACGGACGGGTAATCAGCCGCGGACCACCTTGCCGAGCGCGTTCATCGCCGTCTCGAGCTGGGTGTCGGAGAGGTACGGCGCCGGGCCGAAGCGCAGGTACGGCCCCCGGCTGTCGGTGCGGACATCCTGGGCGGCGAGAGCCGCCTGCAGCGCGCCGGCGTCGGCACAGCGCAGCGAGAGGAACCCGCCGAGCCGGTCCAGCGGCACCGAACGATCCCGCGTGACGACGTCCGCGGGCAGGTCGAGCGAGTCGAACACCGACGCGAGCAGGCCCACCTGGTGCTGCGAGACCTCGCGCAGGAACTCCGGCGTGAGGCCCTGCTCGGCGAAGAACCGCTGGACCCGGGCGCCGCGGTAGTGGCTGGCCGGGTCGTAGGTGGCGCCGGCGAACCGGTCGCCGCCGGTGGCGTAGGCGACCTGGCCCGGGTGACGCTCGTCGGCCAGCGCGCCGAACTCGGCGTACCAGCCGGTGATCACCGGCCGCAGCTCCTGGGCGTGCGCGGGCAGCCGCAGGAAGCAGTTGCCCTCGCCGAGCTGCAGGTACTTGTAGCCGCCGCCGAGCACCCAGGCGTTGGTGAGCCCGAGGTCGTGCAGCGCGAACGGCACGACGCCGAGCGCGTGGTAGGCGTCGACGACGAGCTCGATCGACCGGTCGCGGCACGAGTCGGCCAGGTGCGCGAGCCCCGGGACCAGCCGCGACGTCTCGAACAGCACGGCCGAGACGAGCACCGCCGCGGTGTTGTCGTCGACTTCGGCGGCGACGCGCTCGGCGAGCGTCGTCACCGGCTCCAGGGGCACCCGGACGACTTCGACGCCCTCTTCCTCGAGGCGGGCGAGCTGGCGGCGCAGCGTGTGGAACTCGCCGTCGGTGGTGACCAGGCGCGGTCTCCGCGGCAGTTCCATCGCCGACAGGAAGCGCAGCACGAGGTCGTGCGTGCTCGCGCCGAGCGCGTATTCGCCGTGCGGGTCGCCCAGCAGCAGGCGGAACCCCGCGCGCAGCTCGTCGGCCTTCGCGAACGCGCGCCCCCACTTCTCGTCGACGTCGTGGGCGGCGTCGGCGAAGGACTCCCGCAAGCCCTCCTCGGCGACGTCCGGCCACGCCTGGTGGGAATGCCCGGACAGCAGCAGGCGGTCGGCCACCCCGAACCGGGAGTAGTGCGGGGCGAGCGCGTTGTGGTCGTCGCGCAGGTCGTCCAAAGTGGTCACAGTCGGCTCCGTACGGCCCAGAGATCCGGGAACATCGGCTGGAAGAGCGTGGTACGCAGGTAGGTCGCGCCGGATGATCCTCCCGTCCCGGTCTTGTCGCCGATGGTGCGTTCGACCATCTTCACGTGCCGGTAGCGCCACTCCTGCATCCCTTCATCGAGATCCACCAGACATTCCGCGACGACCGACGGACCGCCGTCGTCGCTGTACACGTCCAGCAATATCGCCTGCAGGGCGGAAGAGGGCTCCACCGGTCGAGTGACGTCTCGGTCACACTCGACCGCATAGCCAGAAACCTTGAGGTACGCGAGAAAAGAGTCGAACACCGACGGCCGCGCCATCGCCTCGGAGATGCGTTTCCGCTGCTCGCCGCCTTCGGGGTAGTGCGCGAACACGCGCTCGTCACGCCGTCCCAGCACGGCTTCCAGTTCGCGGAACTGGGCCGACTGGAAGCCGCTCGAAGCGTCCAAACGGGTGCGGAAACTCGTGAACTGGCTGGGCGTCATGGTTTCCAGCACGTCGATCTGCGCGACGGCGACCTTGAGGATTGTCAGGATCCGGCGCAGCGTGCGGATCGAGTGCGCGGTGCTGCCCTTTTCGAGGTTCGCTTGGAGGAAGGCGGCTTCGTGCAGGATCTGCTTGAACCACAGTTCGTAGACCTGGTGGATCACGATGAACAGCAGCTCGTCGTGCTCGTCGGACCGCAGGCGCTGGGCGTTGAGCACTTCGTCCAGCCCGAGGTACGAGGTGTAGCTCAAGGCTTCTCGGGTTGCTTGGCTGGGTTCGGTCATCCTCGGGTCACCTCGTCGAAATGGCGCTGAGCGGGTTGCGCGAGCGCGGTGTACAGGTCGTGGAACAACTCGACCGCGGCCGCCCGGCGATCCGGTGCGGACACCAGCTCGGCGGGCAGCTCCGGGTCGAGCGACGGGAACGCCCGGAACGTGTGCACCAGGCGGGCGTGGACCCCGAACGCTTCGGCGTCCGAAGTGTCCTTCCCCGGGTACCCGCCGAACTGCTCGACGAACGCGGTGTAGCGCGCGGCCAGCTCGTCGAGGTCCCAGGCCCGGCCGGCGAAGCGGCGGACGTCGAGCGCGGCCGACGGCCGGCCGAGCAGCAGCCCGGCGTGCTCGGTGACGTCCAGCTCGGCGAGCAGGGCGACGACCTCGGCCTCGCGGTCGTGCGGGGCGATCCAGGTGCCGTCCTGGTACGGGCCGAACCCGAGGAACCGCAGCCGCCTGACCAGGCGTTCCCGCGCCTGGCGGCGGCTCTCCGGGATGCTCTGCCAGAGCACCGTCCACTCGCCGGCGGGGCGTTCGCGGCGGCCGAGGGAGAAGATCCGGTGGTCGCCGTCGGCGAGCAGCGCGATGGTGCGGCGGGTCAGCGAGTAGTGCACGGTGCGGCCTTCGCGGTGGCGCTGGAGGAGGCCGCGGCGCACCACGCGGGTGAGCGCGATCCGGGCCGCGCCGTCGGAGAAGCCCAGCTCGGCGAGTGCCGCGACCAGGCCGCCCGACCACACCCGGCGGGTTTCCCGCGGGTGCACGTAGCTGCCCAGCAACGTCACGACCAGCTCCTGGGGGCTGGCGTCGAAGGCGTCTCCGGGCATGCCGCAACTCTATACACCTCAGGCCGCTGCGGTGTAGCTTGAGTTGCGTGACGTACTTCGCGGACCTCAGCTCGCCGCAGGTCGCGGACCTCGTGAACGGCCCGCGCGTCCCGGTGCTGCTGCTCCCGCTGGGCGCGATCGAGCCGCACGGGCCGCACGCGCCCCTGGGCACCGACCCGCTGATTTCCCGCGGGATGTGCGAGCGCGCGGCCGAGCGGCTGGCGGCCGACGAGGACGTCCACGTGCTGGTGCTGCCGGAGGTGCCCTACGGCGTGACGCGGTTCGCGGCCGGGTTCGCCGGGGGTGTCCACATCGGCGAAGAGACGCTGCACTCCCTGCTCGTCGACATCGGGGCGGCGCTGATCGGCCAGCGGCTCCGCCGGATCCTGCTGGTCAACAACCATTTCGAGCCGGCGCACCTGGTCACGCTGCGACGGGCGGTGGAGACGCTCAACTTCGCCTACGACGGCCGCGTCACGCTGCTCGACCTGGTCCGGCGGCGGCACGCGCGGCGGCTGACCGAGGAGTTCCGCTCCGGCGAGTGCCACGCCGGGCGCTACGAGACGTCCCTCGTGCTGGCCGACCGGCCGGAACTGGTCGATCAGCCGCTGATGCGGACGTTGCCGCACGTGCCGGTGAGTCTTGCTTCGGCTCCCGAGGATGGCGGCTTCCGCGAGATGGGGATGACCGAGGCGTACTGCGGTTCGCCCGCCGAAGCGACCGCGGAAGAGGGCACCGAGACGTTCTCGACCCTGACCGACCTGCTGGTGGAAGCGATCCGGGAGCTGGCCCGTGAGTGAGCCGTTCAACCTCGCCACGCACTTCCTCGACCGGCACGTGGCTTCGGGCCGGGGCGATCGGACCGCCCTGTTCGCCGGGGATCGATCGGTGAGCTACGCCGAGCTGGCGCGGCTGGCCAACCGCGTCGGCAACGTGCTGCGCGACACTGGTGTCCGAAGAGGACAGCGCGTGCTGCTGGCGCTGAGCGACGGCGACGAGTTCGTCGCGACCTGGTACGGCGCGCAGAAGATCGGCGCGGTCACCGCCGAGGTCTACCCGTTCCTGCAGCCCAAGGACTACGCGTACTACCTCGGCTACACCGAGGCCGTCGCGGTGATCGCCGACGCCGTCACGCTGCCCGCTCTCCGTGAAGCGGGCGCTGCCGGGCTGTTGGTCACCGGCGTCCCCGAAAGCGAGCTGCTGCCGGGCGAACGCCCGTTCCGGTCCCTGGTGGACGCCGCACCGGACACCCTCGAAGCGGCACCGACCACAGTGGACGATATCGGGATCTGGAAGTTCACCACCGGCAGCACCGGCGCGCCCAAGGCGTGCGTGCACACGCTGCGCAGCCCGATCGAGAGCTTCGAGCGGTACGCCGTGCAGGTGCTCGGACTGCGGGAGGACGACCGGATTCTCGCCGTGCCCAAGCTGTTCTTCGGCTACGCGCGTGATCTGGTGGCGCTGTTCCCGTTCGGCGTCGGCGCGGCCGGGATCGCGTTTCCCGAGCGCAGCACGGCGGACCTGATGTTCGAGCTGATCGCCCGCTACCGGCCGACCGTACTGGTCAACGTGCCGACCATGATGAGCGCGATGGTCGCGCACCCGGACGCGGCCGCGCAGGACCTGAGCTGCCTGCGGATGACGACGTCCGCCGGCGAGGCGCTGCCGCCGGAGCTGCACCGGAAGTGGGACGCGGCCTTCGGGGTGCCGGTGGTGGACGGGATCGGCTCGTCCGAGGCGTACCACATCTACCTGTCGAACCGGCCGGGTTCGGCGCGGATCGGGACGCTCGGGACGCCCGTTCCCGGCTACACCGCCGAGGTCGTCGACGAGCTGGGAAACCCGCTGCCGGACGGGGAAATCGGGCCGCTGCGGGTCACCGGTCCGACGATCGCGCTGGAGTACTTCGGCGATCCCGAGAAGTCCGTGAAGACGTTCGACGGCGACACGCTGACGTCCGGCGACCTCTTCAGCCGGTCCGAAGGCTTCTTCCGCCACCACGGCCGCGCCGACGCGCTGCTCAAGGTCGGCGGGGTGTTCGTCGCGCCCGGCGAGATCGAGGACTGCCTGCTCGGGCACCCCGCGGTGGTGGACTGCGCGGTCGTCGGTCACGAGGTCGACGGCCTGGTCGTGCCGCGCGCGTACGTCGTCGTGCGCGCCTCGGTGACCGCGGACGAGCTGAAGGACCATGCGAAAGCCCTGCTGGCCAAGCACAAGTATCCCCGCGAAGTGGTGTTCATGACGGAACTTCCCCGGACGGCCAACGGAAAGCTCGACCGGCGCGCACTGGCGGGCCGGTCGTGAGCCGGCTGGTCGTCGTCACCGGCGGCACCCGCGGGATCGGCGCGGCGATCGCGGCGCGGTTCCGATCTGCCGGTGACACCGTGCTGGCGCCGGGTCGCGCCGAGTGCGACGTCACCGACGAGGAGGCCGTCGCGGCGTACTTCGCTTCCGCCGGGCCGGTGGACGTGCTGGTGAACAACGCCGGAATCTCTTCGAGTGCGCCACTTTCGAGGACTTCCCTCGACGACTGGCGGTCGCAGATCGAGGTCAACGCGACCGGCGCGTTCCTGTGCACCCGCGCGGTGCTGCCGGGGATGCGCTCGCGGGACAGCGGCCGGATCGTCACGGTGGCGTCGACGGCGTCGCACGTCGGCTACCGCTACACGGCCGGGTACACGGCGTCGAAGCACGCGGCGGCCGGGTTGATGCGGGCGCTCGCGGCGGAGCTGGCCGGCACCGGCGTCACGGCGAACGCGGTGTGCCCGGCGTTCGTGCGCACGGACATGACGGCGACTTCGGTGGCGCGGATCCAGGAGCGCACCGGTCGCGATCTTCCGGAAGCAGAAGCGGCGTTGGCGGCGGCGTCCCCGCTCGGCAGGCTGCTGGAACCCACGGAGGTGGCGTTCGCCGTCGCCTTCCTGGCGGCGCCCGAAGCCGCCGCGATCAACGGCCAGACCCTCGTACTCGACGGCGGAGGAATCCAGACATGAGCCCGTTCCGCGCGACCGCACCGCTGACGAAGGAGTGGGAACACTTCGGGTTCACGGTGGCCGACGGCGTCGCGACCGTGACGTTCACCCGGCCGGAGAAGCTGAACGCGCTGACGTTCGACGTCTACGCCGACTTGCGGGACCTCGTCCTCGAGCTGCCGCAGCACGAAGACGTGCGGGTGCTGGTGATCACCGGGCAGGGCCGCGGGTTCTGCTCCGGCGGCGACGTCGAGGAGATCATCGGCGAGCTGCAGAAGTTCGAGACAGCGCGGCTGCTGGAGTTCACCCGCATGACGGGCGCGGTGGTGAAGGCGCTGCGCGAGTGCCCGTTGCCGGTGATCGCGGCGGTCAACGGCGTGGCGGCGGGCGCGGGTTCGGTGATCGCCCTGGCGAGCGACTTCCGGCTGCTGGCGGAGTCGGCGAAGTTCGCGTTCCTGTTCACGAAGGTCGGGCTGGCCGGGGCGGACATGGGTTCGGCTTATCTGTTGCCGCGGCTGGTGGGGTTGGGTCGCGCGACGGAGCTGCTGATCTTGGGAGACAAGGTTTCCGCGGCGCGCGCGTCGGAGATCGGGCTGGCCACGCAGGTGGTGCCGGACGCGGATCTCCCGGCCACCGCATCGGCGTTGGCCCGGCGGTTGGCGGACGGCCCGGCGCTGGCGTACGCGACGACGAAGGTGCTGCTGACGCGGGAGCTGGACATGGACTTGGGTAGCGCCATCGAGCTGGAAGCGATGACCCAGGCGCTGCTGATGACGGCGAAGGACCACAAGGAGTTCTACGCGGCCTGGTCCGCCGGGCGCGAACCCCGGTGGACCGGCCGCTAGCGCACCACTTCGCCGAGGCCGATGAGATTGCCTTCACTGTCCCGGAACCACGTGGCCCGCTCGCCGCGGCCCTTGCTGGGGTAGTTGCCGCGGATCTCGACGATGCCGGCGTCGTCGAAGACCACGCCGCGCTCCTTCAAGGTGGCCACGGTCGAGTCGAGGTCGTCGACGTAGAAGGCGACCTGCGTGAACGAACCGTCGGCCGCACCGGCCGAGGCGTACAGGCAGAAGACTCCCGACGCGCCCTCGTACCGCAGGCCGCCTTCGCGCTCCTCGACCGGCTCGAGGCCCAGCTTCTCGCTGTACCAGCGCCGGGCGCGGTCGAGATCCTGTGTGGGGAGGCGGGCTTCGAAGCGGAGGTTGGTCAGCACTGCGTCACCGCGATCGCGTCTTCCTCCAGCGAGCCGAAGTACAGCTTCCCCTGCCACTCCCGCACGCCCACCAGCATGTGGAAGCCGTCGATCTCGCCGCGCAGCTCGTGCCGCACCTTGCCGTCCGGCGACACACCCAGGACGCCCACCTCACGTCCGGGCCGGGGCTGCAGCGACGTCGGGAGCGCCCGGACGCCGGCCCGCAGGAACGCGGGCAGGCGGCGCACCACGTCCAGCGCCGGCACGCGCGGGGACGCCTGCGTGATCCAGATCAGCCCGTCCGAGCCCGTCGAGATGTTGTCCGGAAAGCCCCACAGGTCGTCGATCAGCACGTCGCGGTGACCGTCGGAAAGCCGGACGCGGGACACGCTGAACGCGCCCGTCTCCGCCACCGCCACGAACGACTCGTCCGGTGCCAGCGCCACGCCGTTCGCGAACTGGAGGCCGTCGAGCAGCAGGTCGATCGAGCCGTCCGGGGAACGCCGGAGCAGCCGGCCGCCGGCGGTCTGCTCGATCAGGTCGTCGCGCCAGTTGTCGATGCCGAAGCGGCGCGAGGAGTCCGTGAAGTAGATCGTGCCGTCGGCGGCCACCGCCGCGTTGTTGCAGAACACGAAGTCCAGGCCCAGCGCCGACGTCGCCAGCACCGAAGGCGAGCCACCCGACAGCGGCACCACCAGCAGCCCGGCCCGCGCGTCGCAGATCAGCAGCTCGTCCTCGCCGTACAGCTCCAGCCCCAGCGGCCGGCCGCCCGTGTCGGCGATGACGTCGATGCGCCGGCCGTCCGCCGAAAGACGCAGGATGCGCCCGTCGTCGACGCCCGCGTAGATCCGGCCTTCGCCGTCGACCACCACGTCTTCCGGGGCGTGCCCGTTCACCGGGATGACCGTGACTTCGCCGAACCGCATCGGACGTCTCCTACCGGTAGGTGAGCAACGAAGCCGCGTCCGCTTCGAAGTGCGGGTGCTCGTTGAAGGACAGCATAGTGACGCCGCCGCGGCCGGACACCAGCTTCGTGATGCCGCCGTTGACCGTGACGCGGTTGAGCTTGAGCAGCCCGGCTTCGGGCGTGCCCAGCAGCGAGCCGCAGATCGTGGCGATGACCCCGCCGGAGGTGAACACGACCGCGTGCTCGCCCTTGCCCAGCGACGCCACCAGATCCGCCAAGGCGGAACGGCAGCGCTCGAGGAACGCGGGCCACGTCTCGGTGCACGGCCCGGCGGCGCCGGCCGTGGTCCACGCGGTCAGTGCGGCGTCCAGAACTCCTTGGTACGCGCGGGAATCCTCCTGCGGCGCACCTCCGGCGTGGTGCCGCGCGATGTCGACGTGGTCGTACTCGTTCCAGCGCGGATCCTCGACGACCGGGACGTCGGTGCCGAGGACCTTCAGCGCCGTCGCCGCCGTGTCCCGCTGCCGTGCCAGCGTTCCCGACCGGATCTGGGTGAAGGAGACGGCGCGCCGCAACAGTTCCGCACCGACCACAGTGGACTGCTCGAAGCCGCGCGGCGACAACGCGTCGTAGTCGGACGCGCCGAAGGACGCCTGACCGTGCCGGACCAGGTAGATCGCGCCCACTCAGACCCTCCCCTTCGCGATGATCTCCCGGCAGCGCCAGTCCAGGTACCCGACGAACTGCCAGAAGTCCTCGAACGCCGGATTGCGGGTGGCGCCGTCGTGGTAGCGCCGGTACAGCTGCTGCAGCACCGCGGCGAGCCGGAACAGGCCGTAGACCTCGTAGAACCGCCAATCTCCCACGGCGAGGCCGGTCTTCTCCGCGTACCGCGCGACGAACTCCTCGCGCGTGAACATCCCGGGCAGGTGCGTCGGCTGGCGGCGGCTCGCCTTCATGACGTCGTCATCATCGGCTTGCACCCAGTAGGCGAGCATGCTGCCCAGCTCCATCAGCGGGTCGCCGAGCGTGGCCATCTCCCAGTCGAGGACGCCGGCGATGTTCAGGGTGTCCGGGCTGTCGAGGACCAGGTTGTCGAGGCGGTAGTCGTTGTGGATCAGGCAGATCTTGACCTCTTCGGGCTGGTTCGACGCCAACCACGAGCGGACCTCGGCGAAGTCGCCGACGTTGTCCGTGCGCGCCGCGGTGTACCGGTCCGACCAGCCGCGGATCTGCCGCTCGACGTAGCCCGCGCCCTTGCCGAGGTGGGCCAGCCCGGCCTTCTCGACGTCGACGGCGTGCAGGTCCACCAGCCGGTCGACGACCTTGCCGGACAGCGCTCGCGCCTGCTCCGGCGTCAGCGTCATGCCTTCGGGGAGGTCGCCGCGCAGGATCAGGCCGTCCAGCTTCTCCATGACGTAGAAGTCGCCGCCGAGCACGGCCGGGTCGTCCCCGAACGCGAGCATCTTCGGCACGTACGGGAACACCGGCCGCAGCGCGTGCTGCACCCGGTACTCGCGCCGCATGTCGTGCGCGGACGCCGCCTTGTGCCCGGCCGGCGGACGGCGCAGGATCAGTTCGCGGTCCGGGTAGGTCAGCAGGTACGTCAGGTTCGACGCGCCGCCGGGGAACTGCCGGACGCGCGGCGGCTCGGCGCCGAGGCCCTCGACCCGCGCGGCCAGCCAGGCGTGCATCGCGGCCGCGTCGAACGCGTCTTCCTCGCGCACCTCGACGGTGGTCACGCGAACCTCCGCAGCACCGACGCCGGCACCACGCGCATCGCGAGGCTCAGCGGCACCCACGGCCACGCCGGGACGTAGGCCCGCGCCCGCTCGGCCTCGACCGCCTTGGCCAGCGCCCGCGCGCCGCTCTCGGCCTTGGCCAGCAACGGGTTCCGGCCGATCCGGTCGTTCATCTCCGACTCGATGTAGCCCGGCCGGATGTCGGTGACGGTGATGCCCTTGCGCTTGAGCTCCAGCCGGGTGCCGTCGACGAACGCCGAGATCCCGGCCTTCGACGCGGCGTACGCGGTGAGGTTGCCCGGCAGGCCGCGGATGGCGCTGAACGACGAGACGACGGCGAGGTGCCCGGCACCCTGCGCGCGGAAGATCCCGGCGGCGGCCTCGATCTGGGCGGCGGCCGCGACGAAGTTGACCTCGAGGGTCTGCCGGTTGGCGTCGAACCGGCCCTTCCCGACCGGCTGGCCCTTCCCGAGCCCGGCGTTCACGATCACCCGGTCGAGGGACCCCAGCTCGGCGCGGAACTCCTCGAAGACGGCGAAGACGCGGTCGTGGTCGGTGACGTCGAGCTTGCGCGTGACGACCTTGATCCCGGGGTGCTTTCCTTCGAGTTCCTTGGCGAGCTTTTCGAGCCGGTCGGTGCGTCGCGCGCAGAGTGCGAGGTTGCGCCCTCTCGCCGCGAACTGACGGGCCATGCCTTCGCCCAGCCCGCTGCTCGCGCCCGTGATCAAAATGTTCTGCCGGACCGTCATGACCAGAACTTACAGCGGCGCGAAGCGCCTCCGTTGAGGGTGGTGGCGGGGAGGAAGGCGGAGGCTACCCGGAAGTAATAAGACCGGTGGCCCGGCGCTGGGGGCGTCGCCGGGCCACCGGTCATCGCGCGGCCGCCCGGCCGGTCGCACAACGCGGCCGGGTGAGCCGGAGCCGTTGTCCACGGCTGTCGCCCGCATCCGGATGGGCCGTGAGGGGGGAGGCGGAGCCACCGGCGCGGGCAAGTCATACAAGCGCGTCCGCCCAGGCCGGGGCAATGGTTCACAGTTGCCAGTACTAGCCCGTTCGCCCGAGTGGACGCGCGTTCCCGGCCATCGGCTGCCCCGGAGAGGAGGCCGGAAGATCCTGCTAACGTGCACCGTGTCGGGGATCGTCGGGGGACGTTACGGGGCGGGTCGGCCATGGCGGGCAGCACGGCGGGCGGTCAGCAGGGTGAGCGCACCGCGTTCGCCACCCACCTGCGCGCGGCCATCGCGACCAGCGGGCTCTCCCTCGACCGGATCCAGGCGCGGCTGCGCGCCCGCGGGGTCGTCGTCAGCGTCACCGCCCTCAGTTATTGGCAGTCCGGCAAGCGCCAGCCGGAACGGCAGAGCTCGCTCTCGGCGGTCCACACGCTCGAAGAAATCCTCGACGTCCCCGCCGGCTCCCTGCTCGGGCTGCTGCCGCCGCCCCGGCCCCGCGGCGGTGCCGGGAAGCGCCACGCCGGCGGCGAGCCCCTGACGTTTCCCCGCGAGACGCTCCAGCCGCTGCTGGACAAGGTCGGCGCGCCGGACGCGCTCGAGCGCCAGCACCCGCTGAAGCTGGTCGGGCTGCACGACCTGTGCGAAATCGCCGCGGACGGCGGGCAGCGCGCGGTCACCGCGCGGGCGGTGTTCCAAGCGGGCGCGGACGGCCAGGACCGCTGGCTGCTCGTCTACACCCAGGACGACCCGGCGGCCGGCGCGCCGGAGCTGCACGCGGTGCGCAACTGCCGGGTCGGCCGCGCCGAGACCGACGAAGCCCACGGCCTGATCGTCGCCGAACTGATCTTCGACCAGCCGATCGACCGCGGCGAGACGCACCTGATCGAGTACACGCTGACCAACGGCGGACCGCCGTACCCGGAGTGCCGCAACACGTACTACCGGGAGTTCCGGCGCCCGGTGCGGGAGTACCTCCTAGAGGTCCGGTTCGCGCCGGGGACGGCGCCCGACCGCTGCTGGCAGTACGCCCGCGGCGGCACCGGCTCCCCCACCCGGCGCCCCCTCAAGCTCGACGGCGGCGACGGCGTCCACGCGGTGGCCCTGGACTTCGGCCCCGGCGTCTTCGGCATCGACTGGGACTGACGTACCCGGAGGGTCGGCTCGCGTACCCAGGCAGTCGGTTCGTGTACCCGGAGGGTCGGTTCGTGAGCCGACCGTCCAGGTACGCGAGCCGACCCCTCAGGTACGCGAGCCGACCGTCCGGGTACGACGTCAGGGCAGGTGCGCGGCCGCCGCGGTGGCCAGCTCCGTGCGGTTCGCGAGGCCCAGCTTGGCGTAGACGTGCGCGAGGTGCGTCTTCACCGTGCCGCGGCTCATGAACAGGCGGGTGCCGATCTCCGGGTTCGTGCAGCCCTCGGCCGCGAGCTTCACGACCTCCAGCTCGGTCGGCGTCAGACTGCCCCAGCCACTCGACGGGCGGCCGCGCGCACCCCGCGTCCGGCGGACGAACGCGACGACGTCGTCGAGGCTCATCGGCGCCTCGTCCGTCGCGAGCCCCAGCGCGTCCAGCTCCCGCTGCTCTTCCGGGCGACGGGGAAAGCCCAGGTCGGCGCGGGCACGGGAGGCGGAAACGAGCACCCGGGCGGCGTCGGCCCGGCGGCCGGTGCGGGCGAAGAGCGCGGTCAGCGCGTCCAGGCTGTCCAAGACGCCGAGGCGCAGGCCGTGGTCGACGCGCAGCGTCAGCGCCTCGTGGTGCAGCTCGGCGGCCTGCTCCGGCCCGGCCAGGTACCCCTGCTGGTCCAGGGCGTCGGCCAGGGCCGAGCGCAGGCCCCAGCGCCGGGTCAGGTCGACGGCGGTGGCGAGCACCTCCGCGGCCTCGCCGGTCCGGCCCAGCGCACGCAGCACGGCGCCGCGTTCGGCCAGCCCCTGCGACGCCAGGTACGTCCCGGGAACGGCTTCGCGTTCGAACCAGCGCGCGGCCTCCTCGAACTCGCCGCGACGCCGGTGCAGCTCGCCCAGCACGCCGGCCATGCCGGGCACGAAGACGTCCCCCGCGGTTTCGAGCAGTCGCAGGAACGGCTCCATCACGCGGAAGCCGGCGTCGACGTCGCCCGCCAGGCTGTGCACCATCGCCAGCCGGCACAGCGTCGTGTTGACCCGGTGGAAGTCCCCGAGCGGCGCGGCGACCTCGACGGCGTGCTCGGCGAGGGCGCGCGCCCGCGGCAGGTCCGCCGACGCGAGGGCGCTCGCCGACCGGGCACTGAGGACCGTGGACGCCAGCCCGCGGTCGCCCCGGCGAAGCAGCCCTTCGGCCGCTTCGGCGAGCAGAGGGTCGGCTTCGTCGTGCCGGTCGCGGGCGTGGAGGACGATTCCCCGCAGCATCAACGCGCTGTCGCGGGCGAAGCCGTCGGTTCCCGCGGCCTTCTCGGCTTCGAGCGCGAGGTCCCAGGCGGCGTCGAAGTCCGTGTAGAGGTGCCCGAGCGCGGTCAGCGTCAGGCATCGCGCGCGCAGACTCGCTTCGCCGAGTTCGGTGGCGAGCTCCAGGCCCAGTCGCGCGGCCTCGACGTCGAACGGCGCCGTCGTGTCCGCGACCAGCCCCATCCCGGTCAACAGTCGGGCCTGCAGCGAAGAACGCTCGTCCGGGCAGCGGGCGACCGCGCGCCTCAGGTACGCCAGGCCTTCGTGGCCGCGGCCGCGCAGGTTCCACAGCCACGCGATGGCGGCGGCGAGCCGACGCCCCCGGGTGGGATCCTCTTGCGCCAACCCCCATTCCAGGGCCGCGCGGAAGTTGTCGCGCTCGGGTTCGACCCGGGCGCGCCAGGCGTCCTTGTCCCGGTCGAGGTCGGGTTCGGCGGCTTCGGCGAGGGCGAGGAAGTGGTCGAGGTGGCGATCGCGGACGGCGTCGGCCTCCCCGGCCTCGGCCAGCCGGGCCGCCGCGTACTCGCGCAGGGTCTCCAGGAGCCGGTAACGGCCGTTTTCGGCCAGCACCAAGGACTTGTCGACCAGCCGGCCCAGCGCCGGCAGCACGGCCGGGCCGCCGGCCGCGTCGAGGGTGAACCCGCCGGCGAAGACCGAAAGCCGGCGGAACACCGCGCGGTCTTCGCCGTCGAGCTGGTCGTGGCTCCACGCGATCGACGCGGCCAGGGTCTGCTGCCGCGCCGGCACCCCGCGGGGGCCGCGGGTCAGCAGCGCGAACCGGTCGTCGAGACCGGCGTCGATCTGGTGCGGGGTAAGGGTTCCCAGCCACGCGGCGGCGAGCTCGACGGCCAGGGGGATGCCGTCGAGCCTGGTGCAGACCGACCGGACGGCGGCCGCGCTCGACGTGTCCAAAGTGAACAGTGGCCGGACCGCGCCGGCCCGTTCGACGAAGAGCGCGACAGCCTCTTCGACGGCCAGCGGCGGCACGCGCCACACCGTCTCCCCCGGCACGCCGAGGGGTTCCCGGCTGGTCGTCAGCACCGCGACCTCGGGGCAGGACCGGAGCAGCTCGACGGCGAGGTCCGCGACGCCGTCGAGGACCTGCTCGCAGTTGTCGAGGCAGAGCAGGACGCGGCGGTCGCGCAGGTGGGTCACCACCGATCGAACGGCGCCGACGTGCGGCTCGACGGGCACCTCGAGTGTCGCAGCGACCAGCTCGGCGACTTCGGCGGGCTCGGTGTCGAGCTCGACCCACCACACCCCATCGGGCCATCGCCCGGCCCCGGCGGCGGCGACCTGCGCCGCCAGCCTGGTCTTGCCACTGCCACCGGTCCCGGCCAGCGTGACGAGCTGTCCCCCGGCAAGCCGCCGCTCGAGTTCAGCCGCTTCGGTTCCGCGGCCGACGAAGCCGGTCAGCTGCACGGGGAGGTTGTTCGGGGTCGTGTCGAGCGAGCGCAGTGGGCCGGGGCTGCCACCGAGCTGGAAGATCCGTTCGGGCCCGGTGAGATCGGGCAGCCGGTGGACGCCGAGGTCGTGCAGCGGCTTGCCCGGCAGTTCGGCGGCGGTGCGCGCGGAGACGAGCGTGCGGCCGTCGGCCAGCTCGCGCAGGTGCCGGCAGCGCCGGACGGCGGGACCGGTGGGGGTGCCGTCGTCGCGGAGCAGCACGTCGCCGATGTGGAGAGCGGCAGGTCCGCCGGTCAAAGCCGCAAGCGCCTCTTCGGGCGTCGCGAAAACAGCCGGAGGTTCGTCGTCGGCGCACAGGATCGTGACCGTGCCCGCGGGCACCAGATTCGTCTCGCTCATCGCCCGGCCAGTCTGCCAGCGAATCTCGGCCAGGTGGCAGATGTCCGCACCCGCGCCGCCTGCGACTTTCGATCCGTGGAGACGTTCGAAGAGCTGCTAGCCCGCTGGCGTGACGCCGAAACCCGCGGCGATGGCGCTGCGTCGTTGTTGGCCGCCGACTTCCGCGGTGACGGCCCCGATGGGCTGGTACTCGACCGCGACCATTGGCCCGGCCGGGCGCCGACAACGGCGTTCCGGTGGACCCGGCTGGAGGTGATCGCCGCCGTCGGTGTCGCGACCGGGCGGCGCGACGGTGCCGCCTGCACCGTCGTCGCCGCGTGCCGGGACGGGTGCTGGCAGATCGTCAACGTCCAGCGCGGCTCATGACAACGCTTTTCGGGGGTCCGGGTGGCGAAGCCCCCGGCCCGAGGCGAAGCCTCGGACGTCACAGCAGCTTGGTCCGCAGCACCTTCCCGGTCGCGTTGCGGGGCAGCTCGTCCAGGAACTCGACGTCGCGGGGCACCTTGTAGCGCGCCAGGTTCGCCTTGACGTAGTCGCGGACCGTGTCGACGTCGAGGTCCGAGCCGTCGGCCCGCACGATGAACGCCTTGAGCCGCTGGCCGAACTCCGGGTCCTCGACGCCGATCACCGCCGCCTCCAGCACGTCTTCCCGCTCGACCAGGAGGTTCTCCACCTCGATCGGGAACACGTTCTCGCCGCCGGAGACGATCATCTCGTCGTCGCGGCCGTCGATGAACAGGAGGCCGTCGTCGTCGAAGTGGCCGACGTCGCCGCTGGAGAGGAGGCCGTCGATGATCTCCTTGTGGCGGCCGTCGGTGTAGCCGCCGAAGCTGAGGCCGCTGCCGACGAACACCCGGCCGGTCACGTTCGGCTCGGTGATGCGGCGGCCGTCCTGGTCGTAAAGCGCCACCTTGCAGCCGACCGGCGCGCGGCCGACCGTGCCCGGCGCCTTCGCCCAGTCCTCCGGCGTCGCGACCGTCGCCACGGCGACCTCGGTCGAGCCGTAGAGGTTGTGCACGACCGGGCCGAACGCCTCGTTCGCGCGGTTGCCGAGGTCCGGCGAAAGCGCCGAGCCCGCGACGAAGATGATCCGCAGCGCCGACGTGTCGTACTTCTCGCGGACGTCCTTCGGCAGGTCGACGATGCGCTGCAGCATGGTCGGCACCAGCACGAGCGCGGTGCACCGGTGCTCGGCGACGCCGCGCAGCGCCTCCTCCGGCGTGAACTTGCGGCGCATCACGACCTTCGAGCCGAGCGCGAAGGAAAGGATGAACTGCGAAAGACCGGTGCCGTGGAACAGCGGCGCGCCCATGTAGGTGGCTTCGTTCGACCGCAGCGGGATCCGGTCGAGGAACTGCGCCGACGCCAGCGCGGAGGTGTGCGGCCGCGGCGCGCCCTTCGGGGTGCCGGTGGTTCCGCTGGTCAGCAGCACGAAACCGCCCGGCTTGGCGGGTGCGGGCCACGGCCGGTCGTCGGTGCTGGCGATGATCTCGGACAGCACCGGCACGTCCCGGTCGGTCAGGTCGCTGTCCGGGTCGACCCAGGCCAGGTAGCGCTCGACGCCGTCGGGGATCGCGTCGAGCAGGTTCGTGAACTCCTGGTCGTACACCAGCGCGGTGACGCCCTCGCGCTTGGCGACGTCGGCCAGCTGCGGCTTCGCGAAGCCGGTGTTCATCAACAGCAGCCGGACGCCGAGCTTGCCCGACGCGGCCATCGTGAGCACCAGGCCGCGGTGGTCGCGGCAGAGCGCGGCGACGACCTGGCCCGGCTTGATCCCGCGCTCGGACCAGGCCCGCGCCAGCGCGTTCGACTGGTCGTCGAGCTGCTTGTAGGTCAGCGGGCCGAGCTCGTCGACGATGCCGACGGCGGTCGGGTCGCGGCGCGCCGAGATGTGGTTCGCGCCGGCGAACGGGCCGAACTTGCGGAGCGCGACGAGCGATCGGACCCCCTCGTCGAGCCGGGGGAAGGGAACGAGACCGGCCCGCCGCATCACGTCCACGCTGCGCGCCGTTTCCGCCACCTTGTCCGCCACCTGCGTGGCGAGCTCGACCAGGCTCATCCAGGCACCTCCGTTGCTGCGGGAACGAGCCCATGCCGACGGCGGGCGTACCGGCGGTATGGGGGCTACTGGAGAGTAAACCAACCTTCGTCCGAACGCACCAGCCGCGTCCGGCCCGAAACTGTCGGTGGTGGCCGTCATGATGTCTTCGTGCAGGTGATCGCCGGGCGGGAGGAGGACGGGAGCTTCACCGTGCACGCACCGTCGTCGACGGCGAACGGCCTGGACGAAGCGGGTTTCGTGGAGCTGGCCCGCGAGCTGGAGGCGTCGCTGCGGCCGCGGTGGGTGTTCCCGTCGGTGGAGCTGGTGTACCCGGTGCTGGTGGCGGCCGGGCTGCGGGTCGACCGCTGCTACGACCTCGCGCTGGCCGAAGGGCTGCTGCTCGCGTACGAGGGCCAGGAAGGGCAGTCGCGGAGCCTGCGCGCGGCCTGGGCCAGGGCGAACGGCGAGGAACCGCCGCCCGATTCCGCGGCCGTCGAGCTGGCGCAGCCGACGCTGTTCGAAACGCGGGTGCCGACGCTGCCCGAGGGCGTGACGGTCGTCACGGCGGTCCGGCGCGTGCTCGCGGAGCAGGAGCGGCGGGTGGCGGCGGCCGAGCACCCGGACCGGCTGCGGCTGCTGCTCGCCGCGGAGTCGGCGAGCGCGCTGGCCGCGGTCGAGATGTCGGCCGACGGCCTGCCGTGGCGCGCCGACCTGCACGAGGAGCTGCTGGTCTCCCGGCTGGGTCCGCGGGTGCGCGCCGGAGAGCGGCCGAAGGTGCTGGTGGAGCTGGCGGCCAAGATCAGCGAGGCGTTCGGCGGGCGGCCGGTCAACCCGGACTCGCCGCCGAGCGTGGTCAAGGCACTCGCCCGGGCCGGCATCGAGGTGCCGGCGGCGCGGAAGTACCTCCTGAAGGGGATCGATCACCCCGCGGTCGCGCCGTTGCTGGAGTACAAGGAGCTGTCCCGGCTGCACGCGGCGAACGGCTGGACCTGGCTCGAGGAGTGGGTCACCGACGGCCGGTTCCGCCCGCACTACGTCGTCGGCGGCGTGGTGTCCGGGCGCTGGGCCAGCCGCGGCGGCGGGGCACTGCAGATCCCGAAGGTGCTGCGCACGTGCGTACGCGCGGACCCGGGCTGGAAGCTGGTGGTGGCCGACGCGGCCCAGCTCGAACCGCGGGTGCTGACGGCGTTGTCGGGTGACCGCCGGCTGGCCGACGTCGCGGCGGCGACGGACCTGTACGCGCGGCTCGGCGAGGCGTTGTTCTCGGGCGCCCGCTGGGTCGCGGTGTCCCCGGACGACGACCGCGACGACCGGGCGCGGGCGAAGATCGCGATGCTCTCGGCGATGTACGGCGGCACGTCCGGCGAAGCGGGGCCGCTGCTCGCGCTGCTGCGCCAGCGGTTCCCGGACGCGGTGTCCTATGTGGAGCGAGCCGCGCAGGCGGGCGAACGCGGAGAGCGCGTCCGCTCCCGGCTGGGCCGCACGTCACCGGCACCCTCGGCCGCCTGGCGCGCGTTGACCGGCGGCCTGGCTTCGGACGAGGCCGGCGAGGTGAAGGCCCGCCGGGCGTCGAAGGGCTGGGGCCGGTTCACGCGCAACTTCGTCGTCCAGGCGAGCGCGGCCGACATGACGGCGGTGATGCTGGCAACGCTGCGCCGACGCCTCCCGTCCCCGGCGCACCTGGTGTTCTTCCAGCACGACGAGGTCATCGTCCACACCCCGGCCGCACTGGCCGAGGAGGTGTCGTCCGCGATCGTGGATTCCATCGCGGAGGCGGCCCGCATGTTGTTCGGCCCGGCGTGCCCAGTCCGTTTCCCCCTGCACATCGCCCCGGTCGACACCTACGCCGACGCGAAGTGAGCCGTGCCGGCCGCTCCCCCGTGCCCGGAGCGGCCGGCCGGTCACCTACGGGAACATCGAGAGCGTCTGCGTTCCGACGTCCTGGTTCGGCAGTGTCTTGCCCGGGTTGCCGCGGAAGTCGGTCCAGCACGGGTGCAGCCGGAAGTCGGCGCCGACGGCCGCGGCGGTGTAGTCGCCGATGAACACCCCCTGCAGTTCCTTGCCGGTCACCGCACCCGTCGAGACGAACTGCACCTGCGGGTTCGCCGTCTGCGTCGTGATCCGGCGGATCGGGGACAGGCGATCGCCCCAGCCCGTCGCGTAGGCGTAGTCGAGGCCGATGCCGTGCGGGTCGTAGGCGCGCGTGTAGAACGTGACCGCGACACGGCCGGCCAGCGCCGCGACGGCCGGGAACACCTCGTCGGCACCCGTGCCGATCTTCACCGGCTTCGACCAGCCGTGCCGCCCGTCGGATCCGCTCAGGAACGCGTCGCCGTTCGTTCTGACCGACTCGCCATCGCGGTACGTGCCGTTGCGGTCGTCGGCCCAGGTGACCCAGAGGTGGTCCGTCACCCGGTCGTACGTCAGCTGCGGGAAGCTGTTGACCCGGAAGTTCTCGCCGGTCAGCGCGTTGTTGGCGACGTCTTCATCGACCGGGAAGTCGAAGTCGAGCCCGACCTCGGCGTGCCGGAAGGTGCGGCCGCCGTCGCGCGAGGTCGCCACGACGACCGCGTCGTGGTCGGCCGGCTGGTCGCACGCGGCGGTCGCGCACACCGACGTCTCGTAGGCGACCTGGAGCGTCCCGTCGCGGGTGACCACCGGGTTCGAGCCGCTGCCGTAGGGCGTGATCCCGCCGTGGAAGCCGGTCAGCGACGGCGAAATCCGGCGCATCGGCGACCACGTCCGCCCGAAGTCGCCCGACTTCGACAGGACGATCGGCGACTCGGCGAACTCTCCGTCGGCGTCGTAGGTGAACTGCGTCCAGGTCACGTAGACGTCGCCGGTGACCGGGTCGGCGGCGATCCACTCCTTGTCGTTGAAGATGTTCGTCGGGGTCGGCGTGCCGGCCGGCGTGACGCCGTCGAGGTGCAGGATCGCCGGGTCGCCGAAGCTGCGTCCGCCGTCGTGCGACACCGACACCGCGATGCCGCTGGCGAGCTGCTGGTCTTCGGGCACCTCCGCCCGGCTGAACAGCAGCGTGGCGTAGTAGACGGTGTTGTGCGGCCCGAAGGCGACGGCCGGGTCACCCGCGGCGTCCATGTAGGACAGTGGAGCGGACGCGCCGGTCGGGAAGTCGAGGTGCGGCAGCTGGACGTTCGCCCAGGTCCGGCCACCGTCGAACGAGGTGTAGGCGAAGCCGCCGGAGTCGTTGCGGGCCTCGCGGGTGTTGTAGAGCCGGTAGTCGTTCGACCCGGCGACGATGTTGCGCGGGTTCTCCGGGTTGACGGCGATGGTCGTCTCGTTCTGCGCGGTGCTGCACCCGGTCTGGCTGCCGGTGGGCACGATGGTGTCCCCGGCGATGACGTCGGTGTTCGGCGCGAGCGGCCGGTAGGGGTTCGGTTTGCCGATGTACGCCTGGCAGAGCGCGGACAACGCCGGGTCGTCGCCGTCCTCTTCTTCCTCCTCGGCGAAGCGTTCCTTGAGCAGCGGGTTCGGCACGTCGTGCCGTGGCTCCGCGGCGGCCGCGGCGATCTTGTGCTTGCCGGGCACGGGATCCACGGGCAGCGGCGCGCCCCCGGCGGCCGCGTGGGCGGCCGGCGCCAGGAGGACGGCGAGCGGCAGGACGAGCGCGGTGAGCGTGGCGAAGATTCTTCGTTTGGTGGACGAAACACCCAAGGACATCGGAAGGTTCCTTCCCGGAGGCTGACGAATTCCTCAGCCGTACCAGGCTTGACGCGTGGCCGGGCCTGGTCAACCGACGGAAGTTCGGAACCACCCGAGCCGGACATACCCGGCGGATGTCAGGCGAGGGCGTCGTCGATGGCTTTCGTGATCCGTTTCAGCGAAACCGGGTGCGCTGTCCCCAACGTCTGCGCGAAGAACGAAACCCGCAGCTCCTCGATCATCCACCGCACTTCCTCCAACGCGGGTGACGACGTGCCCGGCGGCAGCGAGGCCAGCGCCTCCTGGTACTCCCCGGTGATCCACGCGATGTCCGCCGTGCGCTGCAGGTCGCGGGTCGGCTCCGAAGCCAGCTTCTCCAACCGGCGCAAGATCCCCTGCAGGTAGCGGACCACATTCCGCAGCCGCGAGGCACCCGTCGCCGTCACGAAACCCGGGTATACCAAGCCCGTCAGCTGTGCGCGGATGTCGGACAGCGATTCCGCCGGCCCGCGGACGGACGGCAATGCCACCTCGACGTCGTTCGCCGCGCGGAGGATCTTCTCGACGTCCGTCAGGACGTCCAGGACCATCGGGTGCAGGCCCGCGCGGACCTTCTCCAGCAGCACCTTGAAGCCGGTTTCGTCGAACACCGGGCCGCCGCCGGCCGTCATCAGCGCGTCCACCGCGCAGTCGACGCAGTCCTCGAGCAGCGCCGCCACGCTGCCGTGCGGATTCCGGTTCAGCACCAGCTTCGAGGAATTCGACAGCGATCGCGTGATGAACTTCATCGGCGAGTTCAGGTTCAGCCGCAGCATCCGGCGCGTGCCCGCCCACATCGCGTGCCGCTGCTGGGCCGGCGTGTCCAGCATGCGCACTGCCACCGACGCGCCCTCGTCCACCAAAGCCGGGTACGCCTTGACGTCGTGGCCGCGCTGCGTCGACTCGAACACCCGCGGCAGCGAGCCGAACGACGGTTTCGTCAGCCCGGCTTTCTCGAGGGTGTTGGCCGCCTTGGAGATCGTCTCCCGGACCTTCGGCGCCAGCTGCCGCTGCAGCGCCGAGACGTCCTTGCCTTCGGCGACCCGGCGACCTCGCTCGTCGACCACCCGGAACGTCATCTTCAAGTGGTCCGGCACGGACGAAACGTCCCAGGATTCATAAGGGATCGTGATCCCGCGCAGCGCACGCAGCTCGCGCCCGACCACCTCCAGCAGCGGACCGTCCGAAGGGGACACTCGCGAAAGGACGTCCCGGGCGGTGTCCGGCGCCGGGACGAAGTTGCGCCGTAACGCCTTCGGCAACGACTTGATCAGCTGCGTCACCAGTTCCGCGCGCAACCCCGGCACCTGCCAGTCGAACCCGTCCGGCGTCACCTGGTTCAGCACCGGCAGCGGGATGTGCACGGTGACGCCGTCCGCGTCCGCGCCCGGCTCGAACTGGTAGGTCAGCTTGAAGACCTGCGTGCCCTGCGTCCACGAGTCGGGGTAGTCCCCCTCGCGGACGCCGCCCGCGGACTCGTTGATGAGCATGGACTTCTCGAACGACAGCAGATCGGGGTCCGAGTGGCGCGTCTTCTTCCACCACGTGTCGAAGTGGCGCACCGAGACGACGTCGGCCGGGACGCGGGCGTCGTAGAACTCGTACAGAGTCTGGTCGTCGACCAGGATGTCACGCCGGCGGGCGCGGTTCTCGAGGTCCTCGACCTCCTCCAGCAGCGCCCGGTTCTCGGCGAAGAAGTGGTGGCGCGTCTGCCAGTCGCCCTCGACCAGCGCGTGCCGGATGAACAGCGCCCGCGCCAGCTCCGGGTCGATCCGGCCGTAGTTGACGCGGCGGTCGGCGATCAGCGGGACGCCGTAGAGCGTCACCTTCTCGGTCGCCATCACCGCGCCCTGCTTGCGTTCCCAGTGCGGCTCGGAGTAGTTCCGCTTCACGACGTGCCCCGCCAGCGGCTCGACCCACTCGGGCTCGATCCGGGCGTTCACCCGCGCCCACAGCCGCGACGTCTCGACCAGCTCGGCCGACATCACGAACCGCGGCTGCTTCTTGAACAGCGCCGACCCGGGGAAGATGCCGAACCGGGCGCCGCGCGCGCCCAGGTAGTCGCCCTTGGCCGGGTCCTTGAGCCCGATGTGCGAGAGCAGCCCGGCGATCAGCGACGTGTGCACGCGCTGCGGGTCGACCGGGGCCGTGTTCGTGTTCAGCGAGATGCCCAGCGGCTTCGCCAGCTGCCGCAGCTGGCTGAAGATGTCCTGCCACTCGCGCAGCCGCAGGTAGTTCAGGTACTCCGCGCGGCACATGCGGCGGAACTGGTTGCCGGACAACGCCTTCTGCTGCTCGGCGACGTACTCCCAGAGGTTGAGGTAGGCGAGGAAGTCCGACGTCGGATCGGCGAACCGCGCGTGCTGCTGGTCGGCCGCCTGCTGCTTCTCCGCCGGCCGCTCCCGCGGGTCCTGGATGGACAGCGCCGCCGCGATGATCATGACCTCGCGGACGCAGCCGTTCTTCGCGGCCTCCAGCACCATCCGGCCCATCCGCGGGTCGACGGGCAGCTGCGCGAGCTTCCGGCCGATGTCGGTGAGCCGCCGGTCCGGCGAACTGGCCGCGGCGCTGTCGAACGCGCCCAGCTCCTGCAGCAGCCCGACGCCGTCGCTGATCTGACGGCGGTCCGGCGGCTCGACGAACGGGAACGCCGCGATGTCGCCCAGCCCCAGCGACGTCATCTGCAGGATGACCGACGCGAGGTTGGTCCGCAGGATCTCCGGGTCGGTGAACTCGGGCCGCGCCTCGAAGTCGTCTTCGGAGTAGAGCCGGATGCAGATGCCGTCCGACGTCCGGCCGCAGCGGCCCTTGCGCTGGTTCGCCGACGCCTGCGACACCGGTTCGATCGGCAGCCGCTGGACCTTCGTGCGGTGGCTGTAGCGCGAGATGCGCGCGGTACCCGGGTCGACGACGTACTTGATGCCCGGCACGGTCAGCGACGTCTCGGCGACGTTGGTCGCGAGCACGACGCGGCGCCCGGTGTGGGACTGGAAAATACGCTGCTGCTCCGCCGCCGACAGCCGCGCGTACAGCGGGAGCACCTCGGTGTTGCGCAGGTTCGCCCGGTTGAGCACGTCCGCGGTGTCGCGGATCTCGCGCTCGCCGGAGAGGAACACCAGGATGTCGCCGGGGCCCTCGGCGCACAGCTCCTCGACGGCGTCGAGGATGCCCTGCGTCTGGTCGCGCTCCGGGTCGCCTTCCGGGTCCTCGGGGTCGACGAGCGGCCGGTAGCGCGTCTCGACCGGGTAGGTCCGGCCGGAGACCTCGACGACCGGCGCGTCGTCGAAGTGCTTCGAGAACCGCTCGGGGTCGATCGTCGCCGAGGTGATGATCACCTTGAGGTCGGGGCGGCGCGGCAGCAGCTGCTTGAGGTAGCCGAGGATGAAGTCGATGTTGAGGCTGCGCTCGTGGGCCTCGTCGATGATCAGCGTGTCGTACTGGCGCAGCGAGCGGTCGGTCTGGATCTCGGCCAGCAGGATGCCGTCGGTCATCAGCTTGACCAGCGTGTCCTGCCCGGACTGGTCGGTGAACCGCACCTTGTAGCCGACGGTCTGGCCCAGCTCGGTCTTCAGCTCGCTCGCGATCCGGTCGGCGACCGTGCGGGCGGCCAGGCGCCGCGGCTGCGTGTGCCCGATCTGGCCGCGGATGCCGCGGCCGAGTTCGAGGCAGATCTTCGGCAGCTGGGTGGTCTTGCCCGAGCCGGTCTCCCCGGCCACGATCACGACCTGGTGCTTGTCGATCGCCGCGCCGATCTCGTCCTTGAGCCTGCTGACCGGCAGCTCTTCGGGGTATTCGATCTTGGGCACGCTTTCGCGGCGCGCCGCGATGCGCAGCTCGGCCTTGTCGATGTCGGCGGAGATCTGCGCGAGGGCGGCGTCGCGATCACGAGCCTTGCGGGCACCGTCGAGTCGCCGGCGCAGCCGGTGCTCGTCGCGCGGCATCAGCTCGGGCAGGCGCGCACGCAGCGCTTCGAAGGGGGATGACGTGGACATGCTCAGGCCAAGGATAGCCGTGCGTGACGAGGCGGGCCTCTCAATATCCCCGCCGCGTGACCGGGCGCACCCCAGGAGCGCCCCAATGTGGCCTTCGGTGCGTTCAACGCACCCAAGGCGGCCTTCGGTGCGTCAGACGCAACCAAGGCCACATTGGGGCGCTCGGGTCCGGGGTCAGCCGGGCTGGCCGGGCTGCTGCGGGTACTGCTGCTGCGGCGCCTGCTGACCCTGGAACTGCTGCGGCTGGCCCTGGTACGGCTGCTGCTGGCCCGGGGCCGGCGGCTGCTGCGCGAACTGCTGCTGCGGCTGCGGCGCGGACTTGGCGCGGTTCATCGCCACCGAGCCGCCGATCAGGGCGACGCCGACCAGGCCGAGCACGATGCCGAAGCCCGGCTGCATGTCGGTGGCCCAGGACAGCAGCCGGAACTCGTAGTCGAACTGCTCCAGCACGAGCGAGCCGAAGCCGAGGACGGCGAACAGGATGCCGATGCGCATCATGATCGAAGACATGGAAAACCCCCAACGGGAAAAGGGAAAAGGAGCCGGCCGCCCCGACGGCCCGCAATGGGACTCGAACAGTAGCGGCCGGTTCCCGGGCTGTCCCCGGATTTCCCGTTTTGTTATCTCACGTCCGCCGGAGCGAGTCCGGGCCCAGGTCGGCGAGGGTGCGGTGGCCGGAAAGTCCCATGGTCAGGTCGAAGTCGGCCAGCAGGCTGCGCAGCACGTGGCGGACGCCGTCCTCGCCCGCGTGCGCCAGCCCGTACACCCACGGACGGCCCACCAGCACCGCCCGCGCGCCCAGCGCGATCGCCTTCAGCACGTCGGCGCCGGTGCGGACGCCGGAGTCGAACAGCACCTCGATGCGGTCGCCCACCGCCGCGACGATCCCGGGCAGCGCTTCCAGGGCGCCGATCGCGCCGTCGACCTGGCGGCCGCCGTGGTTCGAGACGACGATGCCGTCCATCCCGGCCTCGACCGCACGGCGCGCGTCGGCGACGTGCTGGATGCCCTTGAGGACGATCGGGCCGTCCCAGTGTTCACGCAGGAACGGCAGCTGGTCCCACGTCCGGTCGGTGCCGGTGATCATGCCGATCCAGGTCAGGATCGCCGTGCCGCGGTCCTCCTCCGGCGTCTTCTCCAGCCGGGACAGGAACACCGGGTCGGTGAACGGGACGGCGAGCCCCTCGCCCTGCAGGAACGGCAGGTACGACTGGTCCAGGTCGGACGGTCGCCAGGCGAGCGTCCACGTGTCGAGCGTGACGACCAGCGCCGTGTAGCCGGCCGCCTTCGCGCGGGAAAGGAGGCTGGCGCAGACGTCCGCGTCGCCGGGCCAGTACAGCTGGAACCAGCGCGGGCCGTCGCCGTTGGCCTCGGCGACGGCCTCGATGCCGGTGGACGAGGCCGTGGACAGGATGAACGGCAGCCCCACCGAGGCGGCGGCGCGAGCGGTCGCGGACTCGGCGTCGGGGTGGACGATCGACTGGACGCCGACGGGCGCGACGGCCACCGGCGCGGCCAGCCGGGTGCCGAGCACCGTGGTCGAGAGGTCGCGGTCGGTGGCGCCGGTCAGCATCCGCGGCACGACGCGCCAGCGGTCGAACGCCTCGCGGTTGGCGCGGGCGGTCGCGCCGGAGCCGGCCGAACCCGCGACGTAGGAGAACGGGCCGGGCGCCATGACCTCACGGGCCGACGCTTCGAGCTTCGTCGCGTCGGTCGAGCACGGCGGCAGCACCCCACCGAGTCCCTGCAGGTAGAGCTCGTTCTGGTAGCTGCCGAAGCGTTCGGTCACGGCTTCCTCCTCGCGTTCGCACGCGCACTGTACCCGCCGGTAACGGCTCGGGCCGGAGCACTCCGGGCCACGGTGTCCACTCCGGACGGATCCGTGGGCGTCGCTCAGCGCGTCTCCACGAGCTCGCCGTCGCGCAGCGGGCCGCCGATCCCCGTGTAGACGTCCGGCCGCCGGGTGCGCAGCGCCTCGGCCCGCAGGAAGCCGGCGAACCCGGCGAGCACGAGCAGCCCCGGCAGGCCCCAGCGCAGCAGCGGGATCGAGCCCGCCGGGCCGAGCAGGACGTCGAAGTCGGCGATGATCAGCACCAGGACGGCGGTCAGCGTCACCGCCGCGAGCGCGGGTGCGCCGGCGCGCCGCCACCACGTCTCCCGGCCGGGGCGGCGGCGGAAGAACCCGATGACCGACAGCGACACCGCGATCATGATGATCGTGACTCCCGTCGAGGCGGTGACGCCGGTCCAGGTGAACAGGTCGGTGAACGGGTCGCGCCCGGCCAGCGCGAAGAGCCCGACGACGACGATGCCGATCGCGGTCTGGACCAGCGAGCCGCCGATCGGCGCGCCGGTGCGCTTGCTGGTGCGGCTGAAGCCCTCCGGCAGCAGTTCTTCCCGGCCCAGCGCGAAGAAGTACCGCGCGACGGCGTTGTGGAGGCTCAGCAGCGCGGCGCACTGGCTGGTCAGGAAGAGCACGTAGGCCGTGCCGGCGAACGCCGTGCCGACGTACTGCCCGCCGAGCCCGAACAGCAGGCCGGGGCCCTCGGCGACGGCTCGTCCGGCGATGTGGTCCGGACCGGTCGCGACGGCCATCCCGAGCGAGGAGACGACGTAGAGCACCGCGGTCAGCCCGATCGCGACGAAGGTCGCGCGGCCGACCGTCCGGCGCGGGTCGCGGCTCTCCTCGCCGTAGGTCGCGGCGCCCTCGAAGCCGAGGAGAACCGCGAGGGAGAAGGCGAACACGGCGCCGGCGCCCATCGTGAAGAGGCTCGACGGCGAGAGCGGGGTCAGCGAAACCGAGCCGCCGGCCGGGTGGCCGAACAGCGCGACGTCCAGCACGACGAGCACCGCGACCTCGAGGCCCAGCGCCACGCCGAGCACCTTCGCGCCGAGGTCGATCCGCAGCACGCCGCCCGCGCCGACGACCAGCACCATCGCCAGCGCGACCGCCCACCACGGCACGTCCCACCCGAACGTGGTGGTCAGCCAGGTGGACGCGGACAGGCCGAACAGGCCGAAGACGCCGGTCTGGACGGCGCTGTAGGCGAGCACCGTCACGTAGGCGACGGCGGTGCCCGCGGAGCGCCCGATCCCGTGCGCCACATAGGGGTAGAGGGCGCCGGCGTTCGTGACGTACCGGCTCATCGCGGTGTACCCGACGGCGAACAGCGCGAGCACGGGGGCCAGCAGGAGGAACGCCAACGGCACGCCGGCGTTGCCGGTCACCGCGTAGGTCGCCGAAACGCCACCGCCGACCGCGTAGAGCGGACCGGCCGCCGCGACGATGAAGAAGACGATCCGGGCGGCGCCGAGCCGCCGCTTCCCGAGGCCGAGCCCCGGTGACTGGGTACCCATGAACCTTCCCCCGCGCCGTAGGTGATCTTGGCGCGGCGCCCCAGAGTAGGGGGTGCGCGCCGGACGGCGGTACGTCCGTTCGGGGTAACCGTGACCGCACCGAAAGCGGCGCGAGGCCGGGCCGCTATCTTCGGCATCCTCACCGCGACCGCCCAGGGGGCCCCTTTCCGTCATGCGCCGGCTCACCTTGGTCGATTCCTTCTTCTTCCTCGGGCACGACGAGTTCACCGGGCGCCCGTCGCTCAGCCGGACGTCGCTGGGCATCGGCCTGGCCGGCGCGGCGTTGTGCGACCTGCTCTTCACCGACCGGATCACGGTCGAAAACCGGAAGGTCCGCGCGATCGCGAAACGGCCCGCGGGCATTCCGACCGCCGATCACGTGTTTTCCGAAATCGTTTCGGAAACGGGCACGCACAGCGTGCGCGACTGGGTGGACCACCTGCGCGGGGAACTGCCGTCGGTCGCGGCCGAAAACCTCGTCGCGCTCGGGCTCGTCCGGCGGACCCCCATGCTGTTGCGGCGCCGGCACCGCTACCCACCGGAGGACCTGCTCGTCTCGACGGCGGCCCGGAGCAAGGCGCGCGCGGCGGTGTTCGGCGTCGACCGGCCCGACCCGCACGCGGCCTGTCTGGCGCTGCTGGCCTGGACCGCGGGCGTCGACGACCTCTGTGCCCCGGAGCTCGGCCGGGCGCAGGTGCGGGGGTGGATGGAGGACACCCACCACGGCCTGCCGCGCCGCATCGCGGACGTGGTCGCCGGAGTGGCCGCGGTCGCGGCGGCGGTCGTGTACACCGGCGACCGGAAGTGACCGGCCTCGGCGGCGGATCTCTTGCGCGGCGCAGGTCGGTGGCCTCGCCGAGGCGGTGTCTTGAATGAGTCATTCAGGGCGGCTGGGGTCCTGAATGACTCATTCAAGACGTTTGCCGGGCACCGCACCCACCGATCGGCACGGGACAGCCCGGTGGTCAGGGCTCGGGCGACCGGGTCGCCGTTCGGCCGACGTGCACTGAAGGGCCCCTTCAACTCGGCAGCTGCTGCGACTTGCCAGGGCTCTGAGGTGACCGGGGGCGGTGGGGCCGCGGCCGCCGGCGGCGGCCGCCGTCTGCACCGGCGACCGAAGTGACTCGCGGGTAACCTGGGCGCGTCCGCCGTCGACGTCCCCTGGAGGAGACATGCGCGCGCACGACGTGGTCCTGTTCGGCGCCACCGGGTTCACCGGCGGCCTGACGGCCGAGTACCTGGCCCGCCACGCGCCCGCGGACCTGCGCTGGGCCCTGGCCGGCCGCAACCGCGGCAAGCTCGAAGCCGTCCGGGCCCGGCTCGCGGAGATCGACGACCGGTTCGGCGATCTGGACCTGCTCGTCGCCGACTCCGGTGACCCCGCGTCGCTGCGGGACGTCGCCGAATCGGCGAAAGTGGTGGTCACGACCGTCGGGCCGTACCTGACGCAGGGCGAACCGCTGGTGGCGGCGTGCGCCGCGGCGGGCACCGACTACGTCGACCTCACCGGCGAGCCCGAGTTCGTCGACCGGATGTACCTGGCGCACGACCGGCGGGCCCGCGAGACGGGCGCACGGCTGGTGCACGCGTGCGGGTTCGACTCGATCCCGCACGACCTCGGCGCCTACTTCACGGTGAAGCAGCTGCCGGAAGGCGTGCCGCTGAAGATTGATGGCTACGTCCGGGCGAGCGGGATGCCGTCGGGCGGGACTTTCCTCAGTGCGCTGACCATCATGTCCCGCCTCCCGGCGGGGGCGCGGGTGGCGAAGGAGCGCTCGGCCGCCGAACCGCGCCCGGCCGGGCGGTTCACCCGCGCGCCGCTGGGACACCCGCACCGGGTCGCCGACGCGGGCTGGTGGGCGGTGCCGCTGCCGACCATCGACCCGGAGGTCGTGCGCCGGTCGGCGGCCGCGTCCGAGCGCTACGGGCCGGACTTCACCTACCGGCACTTCGCCGCGGTCAAGCACCTGCCGGTGCTGGCGGGCGGCGCACTCGGCGTCGGCGCACTGTTCGCCGCCGCCCAGATCCCGCCCGCGCGGCGCGGGCTTTCGCGCCTGCTGGCGCCCGGCAACGGCCCGAGCCCCGAACGGCGCGCCCGGTCGTGGTTCTCGGTGCGGTTCGTCGGCGAGGGCGGCGGTTCGCGGGTCGTGACGGAGGTGTCCGGCGGCGATCCCGGCTACGACGAGACGGCGAAGATGCTCGCGGAGTCGGCGTTGTGCCTCGCGACCGACGAGCTGCCGGAAACGGCGGGCCAGGTCACCACGGCGACCGCGATGGGCGACGCGCTGATCGACCGGCTCACGAAGGCGGGCCTGCGGTTCGCCACGCTCTGACCCGCGGCCCCGGAGGTCGCGAATGACTCATTCGCGACGCGCGATCTCGTAGTCCGCCTCGTCGAACGAACCCACGCGCGACCGCAACCGTCCCGTCGAGAACGGCCAGCTGAAACTGTTGCGCCCGTTGACGTCGGTGTAGTAGCTCGAGCACCCGCCCGACTGGTATACCGTCCCCGGCAGCGCGGCTTGGACCTCCGCGTTGAACGCGTCCTGGACCGAGGCCCGCACCGACACCGACGTCCAGCCCGAGCGCAAGGTCCGGGTCACCGCCGCCACCGTGTGACGCAGCTGGGCCTCCAGGATCATGAACGCCGACGAGTGCCCGGTCCCCAGGCTCGGGCCCAGCAGCAGGTACAGGTTCGGGAACCCGGCCACCGTCGTCCCCGCGTACGCCCGCGGGCTGCCCTTCCAGTAGTCGTCGAGACTGCGGCCGTCGCCGTCGAAGATCCGCGACGACACCGGCATGTCGAGGATGTGGAAGCCGGTGCCGAAGATGATCGCGTCCACTTCGGACACCGAACCGTCCGCACCGAGCACCCGGTTCCCGTCCACCGAACGCACCGCCGTCGGGTGAACGTCCACAGGGGACCGGGTCAGCGACGGGTAGTAGGTGTTCGACATCAGGAGCCGCTTGCAGCCGAGCGTGTAGTCCGGCGTCAGCGCGCGGCGCAGCGCCGGGTCCCGGACGGCCAGCCGCAGGTGCGCGAGCCCGATGTTCTGCACCTGCCGCAGCAGCCACGGGTGCCGGAACCCGAAACCGAGCGTCTCCATCGCCCCGTACTCGGCACCCCGCAACGCCCGCTGCAGCGCCGGAAACCTCCGCAGCAGGAACCGCTCGACGCCGGGAACGGCGTGGTCCGGCTTCGGCAGCACCCACTGCGCCGTGCGCTGGAACAGGTGCAGCCGCGCCACTTCCCCCGCGATGCGCGGGACGAACTGGACCGCCGACGCGCCGGTGCCGACCACCGCGACCCGCTTGCCCGCCAGGTCGTAGCCGTGGTTCCAGCGCGCGGAGTGGAAGACTTCGCCCGGAAAACCGGCGAGCCCCGGCAGGCCCGGGATCAGCGGCTCGTGCCACGGCCCGGTGCCGGCGACCAGGATCCGCGCGGTGTACGGACCCCGGGACGTCTCCAGTTCCCACACCGAACCGCTCCACCGCGCCCGCGTCACTTCGACGCCGTAGCGGATCTTCGAGGTGACCCCGAACCGCGACGCGGTGTCCGCCAGGTACGCGCGGATCTCGGCCTGCCCGGCGAACGCCCGTGTCCACCCCGGGTTCGGCGCGAAGGAGTACGAGTACAGCGCGGACGGCACGTCGCAGGCGCAGCCCGGATAGGTGTTGTCGCGCCAGGTCCCGCCGAGCGCGTCGGCCTTCTCCAGCACGGCGAGGTCGTCGACGCCCGCCTGGCCGAGCCGGACGGCCGCACCCAGTCCGGACGCCCCGGCACCGACGACGATCACCGCGAAGTGGCGCTGGTCCATTTTCGGATACTAGCAGTACCTCAATACCAGCGGTACTCCAATTCCGGACCTGGCTAGAGTGCTCCCATGGCCCGACTCACCCGCGCGGAAAGCCAGGCGCGCACCCGCGAACAGCTCATCGAGACCGCGAAGCAGCTCTTCCTGCACGACGGCTACTCGGTGACGTCGCTGGAGAAGGTCGCGGACGAAGCCGGGTACTCGAAGGGCGCGGTGTACTCGAACTTCCGCAACAAGGACGAGCTCTGCCTCGCGGTGCTCGACCGCATCCACGACGAGCAGGTCGCGCTGGTCGCCGGGGCGCTGGTCGGCGCCGAGGGGATGGACGGGCTGCTGGCGGCGCTCCAGACCTGGGCCGAGCACAGCATCGGCGACGAGGCGTGGACCGCGCTGGAAGTCGAGTTCGCCACGAACGCCCGGCGCAACCCGCACGTGCGCGCCGAACTCGCCGCGCGCGACAAGGCCATCCGCGACACCATCGCCGGCCTGCTCACCGGGTACGCCGAGCGGTTCGGGATCACGCTCCCGATGCCGGCCGACGACGCCGCGACGGCGTTGCTCAGCCTCGGCATCGGCCTCGGCGTCCAGCGCGCGATCGACCCGACGATCCCGGTCAACGTCCTGCCCGACGTCATCCGCCTGTTCGCCGGCGGCCGCTGACCGCGCGCGAAATAGGCTGTTTTCCCTTCCCGGATTCACCTAATTGCCGAATCCGAGTCCATTGAGGACGGCAACGCGCTGTTCAGGAACGTGAACATCATCCGCCTCTTGTGAAGCCCGTGACCCTTCGCTACCGTGGCGCTACGCCGCAGCACCACCCGATGTCCGCAAGACGACGGCACGCAGACCGCCGAATTCCGGGCCTCGTCCGCCATGCCCACAGCGTCATTTCGGAAAAGGCCGTGCTCCCCCACGGCCGGCCCCGCGGAAAGGGTTTTCCCATGAGCAAGAAGTTGCGGCCGGTTCTCATCGGCGCGCTCGGCGCGGCCTCCGTCGCCGCCCTCGTGATCACCACCCCCGCACTCTCCACCGCGGCTCCCGCCCCCCTCGCCGCGAACAGCGCGACCGCCCTCGCGGCCGGCGACCTCTCCGCCCCGGCGAAGAAGGAGATCGCGATGAAGCTGGTCTCCAGCGCGGAAAACTCCTCGCTGGACTGGAAAGCGCAGTACAAGTACATCGAGGACATCGGTGACGGCCGCGGCTACACCGCGGGCATCATCGGGTTCTGCTCCGGCACCGGCGACATGCTGGAGCTCGTCGAGGCGTACACGGACTCGGTCCCGAACAACCCGCTGGCGAAGTACCTTCCCGCGCTGCGGAAGGTGAACGGCACCGACTCGCACAGCGGGCTCGGCTCGGCGTTCGAGAGCGCGTGGAAGCAGGCCGCGGCCACCACGGAGTTCCAGAACGCCCAGAACAGCGAGCGCGACCGCGTGTACTTCAACCCCGCGGTGAACCAGGGCAAGTCGGACGGGCTGAGCAACCTCGGTCAGTTCGCCTACTACGACGCCATCGTCATGCACGGCCCCGGCGACAGCTCCGACAGCTTCGGCGGCATCCGCAAGGCCGCGATGAAGAAGGCGAAGACGCCGGCCCAGGGCGGCAACGAGACGACCTACCTCAAGGCGTTCTTCGACGCCCGCAAGGTCATCATGAAGCAGGAGGAGGCGCACGCCGACACCTCCCGCGTCGACACCGAGCAGCTGGTGTTCCTCAACGCGGGCAACTTCGACCTGCACACCCCGCTGAAGTGGAAGGTGTACGGGGACTCCTACACCATCAACTGACGTCGCGCGCGGCCCGCGTGGCACCGTTACGCTCTTCCGCATGCGCAGGAGGACCCTCGGTGCCACGCTGGCCGCGGCCGCGTTGCTGACCGGCGCCGCCACTCCCGCCGGAGCCGCCTCACCGGCGTTCCGCGGGGCGGCCGGCCAGGTGGTCACCGTCGTCGCGGACGCCGCGGGCGCGACCACCGCCGTCCTCACCGCGTGGGAACGCACCGGAGACGGCTGGGTCCGCGCGCACGGCCCGATCCCCGCGTACGTCGGGAAGAGCGGCGTCGGCCAGGCCAGCGAAGCGACGTCCCACACCCCAGCGGGCGTGTGGCCGCTGACCGAGGCGTTCGGCGGCGAACCCGCCGTCACCCGGCTGCCCTACCGCCGGGTGACCACCTCCGACTGGTGGGTGTCCGACGCGAAGTCCCCGTACTACAACACGCACTTCTCCTGCGCCCCCGGCGCCTGCCCGTTCGACGAAGCCGCCGGCGAGAACCTCGGCCGCGCGGGCGCCGTCTACGACCGGGCCGTCGTCATCGACTACAACCGCGATCCGGTGGTCCCCGGCGCCGGCTCGGCGTTCTTCCTGCACGTCACCGACGGCCGGCCGACCGCGGGGTGCGTCGCGATCCCGAAGCCCGACCTCGAGGCTCTCCTGCGCTGGCTCGACCCGGCGCGGCACCCCGTCCTCGAGATCAGCGGGTGAGCAGCGCGTCCACCGTGCGCGTGTTGATGATCCGCTCCGGCCCGATGCCCGCCTCGATCGCGCGCTCGCAGCCGTAGCCCTGCCAGTCGAGCTGACCGGGCGCGTGCGCGTCGCTGTCGATGGCGAACTCACAGCCGATCTCCGCGGCCAGGCGGAGCAGCTTCATCGGCGGGTCGAGCCGTTCCGGACGCGAGTTGATCTCCACCGCGACGCCGTTCTCGCGGCACGCGGTGAACACCGCCTCGGCGTCGAACTCCGACTGCGGACGCCCGCGTCCGACGACCAGCCGGCCGGTGCAGTGCCCCAGCACCCGGACGTGCGGGTTGCGGACGGCGGCGACCAGCCGCCGGGTCATGTCCCGCGCCGGCATCCGCAGCTTCGAGTGGACGCTCGCGACGACCAGGTCCAGCTGCCCCAGCAGGTCTTCTTCCTGGTCGAGCGAGCCGTCGTCGAGGATGTCGACCTCGATGCCCTGCAGCAGCCGGAACGGCGCCATCAGCTCGTTGGCCTTCGCCACGATCTGCATCTGCGTCCGCAGCCGGTCCGGCGAGAGCCCGTTCGCGACGGTCAGCCGCGGCGAGTGGTCGGTCAGCACCATCCACTCGTGGCCCAGCTCCCGGCCCGCGACAGCCATCTCGCCGATCGGGCTGCCGCCGTCCGACCAGTCGGAGTGGGTGTGGCAGTCGCCCTTGAGCGCGGACCGCAGCGGCTCCCCGTCCGGCAGCTTCTTCTCGACGATCTTCGACCGGTACGCCGGGTCGCGGCCGGCCAGCGCGTCCTCGATGACGCCCGCGGTGGCCTTCCCGATGCCGGGCAGCGAGCCGAGCGTGCCGTTCTCCGCCATCTGCGCGAGCTGCTCGGCGCCGGTCTTGTCGACGGTCGCGGCCGCGTTCCGGAACGCGCGGACGCGGTAGGTCGGCTCTCCCGCGCGTTCGAGCTGGAACGCGATCTCGCGCAAGGCCCATGCCGGATCCATGGACCCTGTCTACCCCCTCGGGGGCAGTTGATGCAGCTCGACGTCTCTCAGGGTGCCGCTCTCGATGCGGCAGGTCTGGTACGTGCAGAACGGCTGGCGGCGGCGGTCCGTCGGCGATCCCGGGTTGAGCAGCCGCAGCCCCGCCGGCGTCGTCGTGTCCCAGGGGATGTGGCTGTGCCCGAAGACCAGCACGTCGGTGTCGGGGAACTGCGCGTCGCACCGCTGCTCGCGGCCCTGTTTCGAGCCGGTCTCGTGGATGACGGCCAGGCGGACGCCGTCGAGGTCCGCCCGGGCGATCTCCGGCAGCCGCGCCCGCAGGTCGGCGCCGTCGTTGTTGCCGTAGACGCCGATCAGCCGCTTGCTGCGGGCTGCCAGCTCGTCCAGGAGGCCGGCCTCGACCCAGTCGCCCGCGTGCACGACGACGTCGGCCGCCGCCACCTCGTCCCACACCTGCTCCGGCAGCGCGCGGGCGCGGGCCGGCAGGTGGGTGTCCGAGATGAGCAGCAGCTTCATCCGATGGCCTTCAGGACCCGCTCGAGGAACCCGCCGATGTGGTCCTTGAGCAGCGACGCGGCCCCTTCGGCGTCGCCCTTCTTGGCCGCCGCGAGCACCGCCTTGTGCTCGGTCCACTCCTTCTTCCAGCTGGGGTTGGCCTCCCAGCCGACGATGCTGATGAGCGCCGCACGGTCCTTGAGGTCGTCGAGGATGCTGATCAGCAGGGGGTTGCCGCAGCCGCGGTAGAGGGCGCGGTGGAAGCGGCGGTTGAGCAGGCTCAGCGCGGCCTGGTCCTTGTCCGCGATGGCCGCCGACGCTTCCTTCAGCGCCTCCGCCGCGTCGTCGAGCAGTGCGGTGTCGCGCTGTTCGACGGTCCGGCGGACGGCCTCCGGTTCCAGGACCATCCGCACGTCGTAGACGGACTTCGCTAGCTCGGCGTCGACCATGACCACCGAGGCGCCCTTGTAGGGGCTGAACGTCACCAGGCCGGAGTTGGAGAGCACCTTGAGCGCCTCGCGCACGGGCGTCTTCGACACGCCGAGCCGCGCGGCCAGCTCCGCTTCGACGAGCGGCTGGCCGGGCACCAGTTCGCGGGTGAGGATGCCGCGGCGGATCTCCTCCAGGACCACTTCGGTCCGGGAGGCGGGCAGGCTGAACGTCCCGGTCATCGGTGCTCCCTCGGTCGTGTCGGAGCCCATTCAACCAGGCCCGCGAGATCATATATCAGATGCCATACTGGATCGCATGAAAGCACCCGAGGAGCTCCGCAGCCACCGGTGGTTCGGTGGCGAAGAACTGCGCAACTTCAGCCACCGCGCCCGAAGCCGTCAGCTCGGCTACAACCCGGAAGAGCACCTCGGCAAACCGGTCATCGGCATCCTCAACACCTGGTCGGACATCAACCCCTGCCACATGCACCTGCGCGAACGCGCCGAGCAGGTCAAACGCGGCGTCTGGCAGGCCGGCGGATTCCCGCTGGAGTTCCCGGTGGCCACGCTTTCGGAGACGTACCAGAAACCGACGCCGATGCTCTACCGCAACCTCCTGGCCATGGAGACCGAGGAGATCCTGCGGTCCTACCCGATCGACGGCGCCGTCCTGATGGGCGGCTGCGACAAGACCACGCCGGCGCTGCTGATGGGCGCGGCGAGCGCCGGGCTGCCCGCGATCTTCGTCCCGGCCGGGCCGATGCTGCGCGGGCACTGGCGCGACGAGGTCCTCGGCAGCGGCACCGACATGTGGAAGTACTGGGACGACAAGCGCGCCGGGCTGATCGGCGACGCCGAGCTGTCCGAACTGGAGCGCGGGCTCGCGCGGTCGCCCGGGCACTGCATGACGATGGGGACGGCGTCGACGATGACGTCGGCCGCCGAGGTGCTCGGCATGACGCTGCCGGGTGCCGCGTCGATCCCCGCCGTCGACTCGGCCCACCACCGGATGGCCGCGGCGAGCGGCGCGCGGATCGTCGACATGGTCTGGGAGGACCTGACGATCACGCAGGTCCTGGACAAGCGCGCCTACGCCGACGCGATCACGACCGTGCTGGCGCTGGGCGGGTCGACCAACGCCGTGATCCACCTGATCGCGATGGCCGGGCGCAGCGAGATCCCGGTTTCGCTGGCCGACTTCGACGCGCTCGCCCGGCGCGTGCCGGTGCTGGCGAACCTCCGTCCCGGCGGCGCCTGGCTGATGGAGGACTTCTACTACGCGGGCGGCCTGCCGGGGCTGCTGTCGCGGCTGACCGACCTGCTGCACCTCGACCGGCCCACCGTCACCGGCCGCACGCTCGGCGCCGATCTCGAGGCCGCGAAGGTGCACAACGACGACGTCATCCGGCCGCGGGAGAACCCCCTGTCCGCCGAGGGCGGAGTGGCGGTGCTGCACGGGAACCTGGCGCCGTCCGGCGCGGTGATCAAGCACATCGCCGCCGAACCGCACCTGCTCACGCACACCGGGCCGGCCGTGGTGTTCGAGGACTACGCGGACCTCAAGAAGCGGATCGACGACCCGTCGATCACGGCGGACTCGGTGCTGGTGCTGCGCGGCTCCGGCCCGCTCGGCGGCCCGGGCATGCCGGAGTACGGCATGCTGCCGATCCCGTCGCACCTGCTGGAGCAGGGGGTCCGGGACATGGTCCGGATCTCCGACGCCCGGATGAGCGGCACCAGCTACGGGGCGTGCGTGCTGCACGTGGCGCCGGAGTCGCACGTCGGCGGGCCGCTGGCCCTGGTCCGCGACGGCGACCTGATCACCTTGGACGTCCCTTCGCGGACGTTGCGGCTGGAGGTGTCCGATGAGGAGCTCGCGCGGCGACGTTCCGAGTGGACGGCGCCGGCGCCGCGGTTCGAGCGCGGCTACGGCGCGCTCTACAGCGAACACATCACGCAGGCGGACGAAGGCTGCGACTTCGACTTCCTGGCCCGGGCCGGGCACAACCCGGAACCCGACGCCCGCTGAGAACCCGCCGAGACCCCAGCTACGGCCGGGCCGGACACAACCCTTCCGTGACCGGTTCATCCCCCGTTAGGGCGAGTCGTACGGCATGTCCGGGTGCCCCGTACTCTGACGTCGTCACCGGCGTGTTCCGGTGCCGCGTTGAAGGGGTGGAGAGTTGCCGTACGAACCGCGCTGGCCCGAGTCACACGGTGAGCAGACGGACGTCCTGCCGGTCGTCCGGCCGGAGCCGGAGCCGGAGCCGGCCCTCACGCCGGCGCAGAAGCTCGCCCGGCGGATCAACCCGCGCAAGGCCGGCCTGATCGCCGGCGGCGCCTTCGCCGTGCTCGTCGCGGTCTACGGCATCGACCTGCTGGTCAGCCAGGGCAGCGTCCCGCGCGGCGTGACCGTGGCGGGGATCGACGTCGGCGGGATGGACCGCCAGGCCGCCGAGCAGGAGCTGCGCGGGCAGATCGAACCGCGGCTGACGCGCCCGCTCGCCGTGACCGCGGGCGACGTCCGGGGTTCGCTGTCGCCGACCATCGCCGGGCTGAAGCTCGACTGGCCGCAGACCCTCGACCAGGCCGGCGAGCAGCCGCTGAACCCGTTCACCCGGCTCGCGTCGCTGTTCTCCAGCCGCGAGGTCGGCGTCGTCAGCCACGCCGACGACGCCAAGCTCGCCGCCGCCCTCGACGGCCTCCGCGGCCAGGTCGACCGCGAACCGGCCGAGGGCACCGTGAAGTTCGAGGGCACGAACCCGGTCGCCGTCGCGCCGAAGCCCGGGCAGAAGCTCGACGTCGGAGCCGCGAAGGCCGCCGTCGTCGAGAAGTGGGCGCGCGGGGAGACCCTGGCGCTGCCGGTCACCAGCACGCCGGTCCGCACCACCCCCGAAGGCGTCCAGGCCGCGCTGGAGCAGTTCGCGCGCCCCGCCGTCTCGGGCCCGCTGGTGGTCAAGGGCGACGGCAAGAACGCCACCGTCAAGCCGGACGCGATCGCCGCGGCGCTGAGCTTCGAGCCCGCCGACGGCGGCGGTCTCACGCCGAAGATCGACAACGCCAAGATCGCCGAAGCCGCCAAGCCGCAGCTGAAGTCCACCGAGAAGGAGGGCAAGGAGGCGACCATCGTCTTCGAGGGCGGCAAGCCCGCGGTCGACCCCTCCACCGACGGCCGGACCATCGACTGGGACCCGAGCCTCAAGCCGCTGCCCGACGTCCTCAAGAAGACCGACGGCCGCGAGGTGGCCGCGATCTACAAGGACAGCCCGGCCAAGGTGACCACCGAGCAGGCGAACCAGCTGGGCGTCAAGGAGGTCGTCGGCGAGTTCACCACCGGTGGCTTCGCGGCCGACTCCGGCACCAACATCCGCGTCGTGGCGCAGAAGGTCAACGGCGCGATCGTCAAGCCCGGGGAAACCTTCAGCCTCAACGGGTTCACCGGCCCGCGCGGCAAGCCGCAGGGCTACGTCGAGGCGGGCGTGATCAAGGACGGCGCGCCGGGGCGCGAGGTCGGCGGCGGCATCTCGCAGTTCGCGACGACGCTGTACAACGCGGCGTACTTCGCGGGCATGAAGGACGCCGGGCACAAGGAGCACAGCTACTACATCAGCCGCTACCCCGCCGCGCGCGAGGCGACGGTGTTCCAGAACCCCAACGGCTCCAGCGTGATCGACCTCAAGTTCACGAACGACTCGCCGACCGGCATCGCGATCCAGGCGATCTGGTCGCCGTCGTCGATCACCGTGAAGCTGTGGGGCACCAAGCGGTACACCGTCGAGTCGATCGCCGGCGGCCGCTCGAACCCGAGCGACCCGCAGCCCAAGCCGGGCCCGGCGGAGAACTGCCACGCGTCGAACGGCGCACCGGGGTTCACCACGAGCGACACCCGCGTGCTCAAGGACGCCGCCACCGGCCGTGAGGTCAGCCGGTCGACCCGGACCGTCCACTACAACCCGCAGCCGAAAATCACGTGCGGCGAAGGCCAGTGACCTCCTAACGGCCGTTCACGCAGCGCGTCCGCGGAGGTACCGTGGGTGCCCATGACGGCGCGTGCGGTCGGGTTCCGGGACGTCCTGGCGGTGGCCGAGTTCCGGGCGCTGTTCTCCGCCCAGCTCGTCTCGGTCACCGGGGACCAGCTGGCGCGGGTCGCGCTGTCGATCCTGGTCTACGACCGGACGAACTCGCCGGGCTGGGCCGCGCTGACGTACGCACTGACCTTCCTGCCCGACCTCGTGGGCGGGCCGCTGCTGTCCGGCCTAGCCGACCGCCACCCCCCGCGCGCGGTGATGGTCCTGTCCGACGTGCTGCGCGCGCTGACGGTTGCCGTGATGGCCTGGCCGGGCCTCCCGCTGCCGGCGGTGGCGGCCCTGCTGATCGGCGTCCAGCTGGTCAACCCGGTGTGGAACTCCGCGCGCGCCGCGTTGCTGCCGCAGGTGCTGCCGGGCGAGACGTTCGTGCCCGGGATGGGCCTGCTGATGATGCTGGTGCAGGTGGGCCAGGTCGCCGGGTTCGCCCTCGGCGGGCTGCTCGTGGCGCTCATCGGCACCGGCGGCGCCCTGCTCGCGGACGCCGTGAGCTTCGCGGCGTCGGCGCTGTTCCTGGTCGCCGGGGTCCGGTCCCGGCCCCCGCGGGAGTCGTCCGGTGTCCGCTGGTGGCGGCACGTGCGGGCGGGCTGGACGGTGGTGGTCGGCGACCGGCGGCGGCTCGCGCTGGTCGCGCTGGGGTGCGTGTCGGGGATCTACATCGCGGGTGAGGCGATCGCGGCGCCGTACGCGGCCGAACTGGGCGGCGGCGCGGTGGTGGTCGGGCTGCTGCTCGGGGCGTACGCGCTGGGCAACGTCATCGGGATGGCGGCGTTGTCGCGGATCCCGCCCGATCGGCGCGCCCCGCTGCTCGGGCCGCTGGCGGTGCTGGCCTGTGCGGCGTTGCTGGGGTGCGCGCTGCGGCCGGACCTGCCGGGCACGCTGGCGCTGCTGACCCTGTCGGGAGTGGCCAGCTCGTACAACCTCATCGCCAACACGACGTTCGTCCAGCTGACCCCGGACGCCCAGCGCGCGCAGGCGTTCGGCTTCGCGTTGACGGCGTTGCGGGTGTCGCAGGGACTGGGCGTGGTGCTGGCCGGGCTCGCCGCCGAACGCGCGGCACCGCACGGGGTCGTCGCCGGGGCCGGGGCGATCGGCGTGGTGGCCGCCCTCGGCGCGGCGGCGTTGTGGCGGCGTGCGCAACCGGAACCCCGGTGACCGGCGGGGTCGCCGGTCACCGGGCCCCGGTCAGGACCGCGTCCAGTCGGTCGGGATCTGCCGCGGGGTCCAATCGGTCGGGCACTGCGGCAGCGGTGACGAGACGCCGGGACGGTTCCAGTCGGTCGGCAGCTCGCGCACAGTCCAGTCGGTGGGCAGTTCGCGCGCGGTCCAGTCGGTCGGCAGCTGCCGCGGGGTCCAGTCCGTCGGGATCGCGCGGGTCCAGTCGGTGGGGAGCTGCCGCGTCCAGTCGGTCGGCCGCTGCGCGCGCCGGCGGGACGGGACGATGTTGGCGTTGGGCAGGAAGTGCGACATGATTTTCTCCTGTTCGTAGGGATGGTGCACGGTGCGTGACCGGACGGTAGCCCGACCAGCCTAGTGACACACCGCGTTCATTCGATTACAGTGACGATTTCCGCGAAGGGGTTCCGTTCTGAGCAGAAGGGCGTTTCGTGGGATTGTCCGGGTCCCAAGGGCGAAAGCCCAGCTCAGAACGTCCACGATCGGGTATCCGTACGTGGGCGATGTGGAAACTGCCCACTCCGGTGTTCGGCTACGTCCTCGTCATCGACGCGCTGGCGCTGGTCGCGATCGCCGCGACAGCGGCGCTGGTGCCGATCACCGCTCAGTCCCTCCTCTGGTGCGGCCTGATCCTGGCCGGTGAGGTCGTGCACCTCGAAGCGGCGCAACGCATCGAGCGCATCCGCGAGCTCGCCGCCGACGGCCGGCCGCACATGCACCTGCAGTCGATCTGGATCTTCGCCGGGCTGCTCCTGCTGCCGCCGCCGCTGGCCACGCTCGTCATCGTCGTCAGTTATGCCCATTCCTGGGTCCGCGTGTACAAACGACGGGGTGTGATTCACCGGAAAGTATTCTCCGGGGCCACCGTCATTCTCGCTTGTTTCGCGGCCGGTGCCGTGCTGTCGGCCGGCACCGGGCACGTGGCGCCGTACGTGCCGTACCTGGACGGGTTCGGCGGGATGACCGCGCTGCTGCTGTCCGGGATCGTCTACTTCGGACTCAACTACGTGCTGGTGATCCTCGCGATCGTGATGAGCAACCCGGGCAAGCCGCCGCGGCAGGCGTTCGGGAACCCGTCGGACGTGCTGATCGTGCTGGCCGCGGTCGGCGTCGGCTGCGGGATCGCGCTGGTGATGACGGTCCGGCCGTGGCTGCTGCCGGTGCTCATGGTGACGCCGGTGGCGCTGCACATCGGCCTGCTGCTGCCGCAGTTCCAGGCGGCGGCGCGCACGGACTCCAAAACCGCGCTGCTCGCGCCGGAGTTCTGGGTCCAGCTGGCGCGCAACGAACTGGCCCGCGCCGCCGAGCTGTCGTCGACCGCGGGCGTGCTGATGATCGACCTGGACCACTTCAAGGCCATCGACGACGGCAACGGCCACCTGGCGGGCGACGAGGTCCTGCGCGCGATCGCGGCGGCGATCCAGAGTTCGGTGCGCAGCGGCGACTACGTCGGCCGCTTCGGCGGCGACGAGTTCGTGGTGCTGCTCCCGGGCGCGACGAGCACGGAGATCATCGCCATCGCGGACCGCATCCGCACGGCGATCGCGCGGACCGAGGTGCCGGTCCCGGTGGTCCGCCCGGGCAAGCCCGAGGTGATCGACGGCCTGACGGCGTCGATCGGCGCGGCGGTGTACCCGGAAACGGCGACGGAGTACACGATCCTGCTGCAGGCCGCGGACGACGCGGTGTTCGCGGCGAAGGCGGCGGGCCGGAACCAGGTGATCCTCGCGAGCCCCCACACCGAGCTCATCCGCCCCGAAGTCCCCGACGTCCTCTGACTCCAGCTCGAGCGCCCCAATGTGGCGTTGGGTGCGTCCCACGCACCCAATGTGGGGCGCTCCGGGTCAGGGGAGGGTGGCCAGCGACGCGTCGAGGGTTGCCGCGGACAGCTCGTTGTCCACCATGTCGCCCGCCAGGTAGGCGCCGTAGGCCGGCAGGTCCAGGTGCGCGTGGCCGCACAGCGCCGTGAGGATCACCTTCTCTTCGCCGGTTTCCTTGCACCGCAACGCTTCCTGGATGCACGCGGCGAGCGCGTGCGTCGGCTCCGGTGCCGGGATGATGCCTTCGGACCGCGCGAACCGCACGCCCGCCGAGAAGCACTCCTGCTGCCCGATCGCGATCGCTTCGATCAGCCCGAGCTCGTAGATGTGCGAGATGAGCGGCGACATCCCGTGGTAGCGCAGGCCGCCCGCGTGGATCGGGTCCGGGATGAAGTCGTGGCCGAGCGTGTGCATCTTCAGCAACGGCGTGAGCCCGGCGGTGTCGCCGAAGTCGTAGGCGTACTTCCCCCGTGTGAGCGACGGGCACGCGGCCGGCTCGACCGCGCGGATCACCGGGTCCATCCGGCCGGCCAGCTTCTCCCGCAGGAAGGGGAACGCGAGCCCGCCGAAGTTCGACCCGCCGCCGGTGCAGCCGACCAGCAGGTCCGGGGTGTCCCCGGCCAGCTCGAACTGCTTCAGCGCCTCTTCGCCGATGATCGTCTGGTGCAGCAGCACGTGGTTGAGGACGCTGCCCAGCGCGTACCGCGCGTCCGGGTCCTGCGCCGCCTGCTCGACGGCCTCGCTGATCGCGATGCCGAGGCTGCCCGTCGAATCGGGGTGCTCCTCGAGGATCGCCCGGCCGGACGCGGTCAGCTCGGACGGGCTCGGGTGGACGGTCGCGCCGAACGTCTCCATCATCAGCTTGCGGTAGGGCTTCTGGTCGTAGGACGCGCGGACCTGCCACACCTCGCACTCCAGCCCGTACTGGGCGCAGGCGAAGGCGAGCGCGCTCCCCCACTGGCCGGCGCCGGTCTCGGTGGTCAGCCGGGTGACGCCTTCGGCCGCGTTGTAGAACGCCTGCGGCACGGCGGTGTTCGGTTTGTGCGAGCCGACCGGGCTGACGCCTTCGTACTTGTAGTAGATCCGCGCCGGGGTGCCGAGCGCCTTCTCCAATCGGCGCGCCCGGTACAACGGCGACGGCCGCCAGAGCCGGTAGACCTCCCGGACCTCCTCCGGGATGTCGACATAGCGATCAGTCGTCACTTCCTGGGCGATGAGGGCCTGCGGGAAGAGCGGGGCCAGGTCGTCCGGGCCGACGGGTTCCCGGGTGCCGGGGTGCAGCGGCGGGGGCGGCGGCTCCGGCAGGTCGGGGATGACGTTGTACCACTGGGTCGGCAGCTCGTCTTCGTCCAGGACGTACTTGGTCTTCTCGGCCATCGCGCCTCCTTGGTCGGCACCTCAACCTAGGACGCCTCCGGCCGCGGAGCCAGTACGGTGACCGGGTGGGGAACTACGTCCTGATCGACGCGCCGTCCAACCTGGGCCTGCGGCCACCGGCCGAGGGCGCGGTGCCCGGCTGCTACAAGACCCCCGGCGTGCTGCGCGACCTCGGCATCCTCGACCGCCTGGGCGCGGCCGACGGCGGCGTCGTGACGCCGGGGCGGTACGTCGGCACGTGGTCGCCGGGCGACGGGGTCCGCAACTCGGCGGCCATCGCGTCGTACACGCGTGCGCTGGCTTCGCGGGTGGCGGCAGTCCGGTCTTCGGGTGGGTTCCCGGTGGTGCTGGGCGGCGACTGTTCGATCTCGCTGGGCGCGATGCTGGCGCTGCGCCGGTCCGGCCGGTACGGCATCGCCTACCTGGACGGCCACGACGACTTCCGCCACCTGGGCATCGCGGACCACGTCGGCGCGGCGGCGGGCGAGGACCTGGCGATCATGACCGGCCGCGGTGCCGACGACCTCGCCGACATCGACGGGCTGCGGCCGTACGTCCGCGACGGCGACGTCCTGGTCCTCGGGGTGCGGACGGCCGAGTCGACACACTTGCGCGCCGCGGGGATCCCGTTCGTCACCTCGGAAGCGCTGATGGCTTCGACGCCGGTGCCGTCGTTCCCTGAGCTGGACGGCTTCTGGATCCACGTCGACATCGACGTCCTCGACCCGGCGTACGTGTCCGCAGTGGACAGTCCCGACCCCGGCGGCCTCGATCCGGCCACGCTGGTCTCGGTCCTGCGGGAGCTGCTGGCCAGGCCGGGCGCGGCGGGCTTCGAGCTGACGGTGTTCGACCCCGACCTCGACCCGGACGGCCACCAGGCCGAACTGGTCGCCGACATCCTGGAAAGGGCCTTCCGATGACCGACGTGCCGACGGACCTCCCGGTGTGGCAGCCGCCCTCGGGTCGCGGCCCGGGCCTGGTGCTGATCCAGGAGATCTTCGGACTGGACGACTACCTGCGCTCGGTGGCGGCGGAGCTGGCCGCCGCGGGGTACGTGGTGGCGGTCCCGGAGCTGTTCCGGCGGACGGCGCCCGGCTGGTCGTCCACGCACGACGAAGCGGGCGTGGCGGCGTCGATGGAGGTGGCGGCCGCCTTCGACCCGGCGCTCGGGCTCGCGGACGTTCTGGCGACGGTGGCCCACCTCCGCGCCCTGCCCGCGGTGTCCGGCGGGGTCGGGGTGCTGGGGTTCTGCCTGGGCGGATCACTGGCGTTCGCGGCGGCGGCCGAGGGCGACCCGGACGTCGCGGTGTCGTTCTACGGCTCGACGGTGGCCGCGCAGATCGCGGACCTGGCAAAGATCACGTGCCCGATCCAGTTCCACTTCGGCGGCCAGGACCCGTACATCCCGCGCGCGGACGTGGCGCTTGTCGAGGCGGCCGTCGCTTCCCACCCGGGAGCGGAGATCCACGTGCAGGAGGAGGCGGGGCACGCGTTCCACAACAACGTGGCCCCGATGTTCCACCACCCGGAGGCGGCGGCCCGCGCCTGGGCGCTGACGACCGGCTTCCTGGCACGCACCCTGCCGGCCGGTTCGCGACCTGTTTGACGGTCTCGAACCGGCGTCAGCGGCCGTGGTGCGTGAAGGCTCCCCAGATCGTCACGTCGGTCGTTTCCGGCAGGGCCAGGTCGCCGATCATGGCTTCGGGCAGGTCGGCCAGCGGTTCACGGGCGGGGTCGAGCATCCAGAGCTGGGCGGCTCGCAGCGCTTCGGCGGGTGGGAACCGTCTCCGGACGAGGAAGTGGTGTATCGCGAACATCAGGACCGCGGTGCCGCGATCGCCGGTCTCCCACCGGGATCCGATCACGGTGACCGCGCCGGCGGCCAGGAAAGCGGTGGCGAGGGTGAGCGCTTCGTCGTAGTCGACCGCGGTCAGGTCGCTGCTGCAGGAGGTCAGGACGACGGTCCCGCCGGGATTGCCCGGTTCGCGGCGAGCGGCGTGCCGGAGCACGGTGTCGATGGGCAGGTCCTCGGTGAGCACCAGCCGGGATGCCTCGGCCGCGGTGCCGACTTCGGCGTGACAGCTCAAATGCAGCAGTGAGGCGCCTGCCGTGCCGGCTCCGGGGACGTGGGCGAGGAACGCGGCCGGCGTCGCGGGCAAAGCCTTCGGTAGCGGTGCGCCATCCTCGTCGGACTCGAATCCACGCAAGTCTCCCAGCAGCACTGCTCCTGGGTAGAAGACGTCGTGCAGCACCAGCGCCTCTTCCGCGGCGAACCCGAGGTTTCCCCGAGGGTCGGTCACCAAGACGGGTGCGCGGCCGATCGGCTGCGCGGGCCGGCGCACGCTGTCCAGGAACTGGCGCGCCGACGCCGCGGTGGACAGGATCAGCTCGGTGCAGCCGAACCGGGACTCGCCGAGCCGGGACTCGCCGAGCCGGGCGGCCGGCCACGACACGATTCCCAGCTCTCCCAACGGGACCAGCACGACCCGGCGGCCGCGGCCGACCTCTTCCAGAACCGTGCTCAGCACGGCGGTACCGGCCCAGTCGCACAGCGCTTCCAACGCCGCCTTCCACTCGGCGGGGGTGTTCTGGTCGGCGGCGATGAACTCGGCGAGCGGCCCGTCCGATCGCATGACCAGGTCCGGCAGTTCGCGGATGATCGGCCGGCCGTTCCGGTGGACGCCGATCAGGCGCCCGGGCGCCCCCTCCGTGCCGGGCACGACGTACACAAGGGCTTCGATGTCGTTGCCGGTCAGCTCGCCGGCGACTGCGGCCATCGACGGCGCGACGAACAGCCTGCTCCCGGCCGAGCTCTCGCGCAGCACCTCCAGCACGCGATGGCGCAGGCCACCGCTGGTGACCAGCTCCGGATCGGTGGCCGGCCGGCCCTCCCGGGTGTGGTCCGCCCACGCTTCGGCCAGGTCCGGGTGACCGAGTTCGCGCAGCATCGCCGGCACTTCCAGGGTCGAAGTCGCCGCGTGCAGCGCCAGCCCGCGGCCGAGTTCGATCGCGCGAAGAGCCGCACCGGCGTCGTCGGTGGCCAGGCACCACCCGGCGAGGATGGCCGCGTCCGCGGCCGCGCCCCGCGCGGTGAGCACGGCGTGGCCGACCCCGGTCTGCAGCAGGACGAGACCTGCCTGTTCCTCGAGTGCCGCGAAGCCGTGGCGGCAGGCGAGTTCACTCTGCCCCGCAGCCCGGCAGGCGCGCGCGAGGGCACGGAGGACCTCGAGCACCTCCACGCCGTCGGCCGAATGCCGGGCCTGCTCGAGATGCGTCACCGCACGGCTCGCCGCATCGGCCGGACCGATGCCTCGTTCGTGAGCCGTCAGGTAGGCGAGGCCCAACAGAGCCCACATCGTCGTCTGGTCCTGAGGGAGCGTGACCCGGTCCAGCTGGGCTTCGAGCCGCTCGATTCCGGCGAGGACCTCCACGGAACCGCCGTCGAGGGCGCCGGCCAACGCAGCGGCGGTGTCAGCCGCGAGCACGAACATGTTGACGGATTGTCCCGGCACGGGGCCGGCAGTGAGACGTGCCTGCAGGGCGCCGACGGACTCCCGGACGTTCTTCGCGCCGATCAGCGCCAGCCGCAGCCCGGCGAGCCCCGACATGAGCTCGGCTCTCGGCCGCATCACGTGCGCCGCGGGCAGTAGGGCCGTCGCCTCGTCCAGCCGCTCGGCCGCGACAGCGAGATCGGCGTCGTTCCCGGTTCGCAGGGCGCGGCTGACGCCGACCAACGCGGCCGCCATGGCGATCACCGCCCAGGGGCCAACGGGGCCGTCCCCGGCCGACACCACCGCCTTGTCCAACAGCAGCGCGGCCGAGTCGGCGTCCTCGATCAGGCCTCCGACGAGATGCCGGTCGGCCAGGACGCCGCCGACCAGGCCGATCGCGACGGCATGCAGGTCGTCGTCGGCAGGTAGAATCCGGACGGCTTCCAGGAGATCGTTGACCCCCGCCGTGGTCTGTCCGGGGTCTCCCCGGGTGTCGCGCAGGAGCGCCAGCATGGACCGCAACAGGAGATCCGCGCCTTGCTGGGCGGGCCCTGCTTCGCCGGTCCGGGCCAGCACCTGGTCGACGATCTCCTGCGCCTGGGCGATCCGGTCCGGGGTGGGTTCCGCCGCGGCGGAAACCACCAGGGCACCGGCGAGCTGACGCCGGATGCTGTCGGACAGCGGATGTGCCTCGGGCACGGACGACGCCCGCTTCAGCAGCTCCGCCGCTTCCCGGAGGTCGTCCAGGCTGCCATGCCCGGCCCCGCCCACCAGGATCGTGGCGAGATCGGCCCGGAGCATCGGCGTGAGCATGTGGTCTTCCGGCAGCCCGGCCAGCTGCTGTCGCAGCCGGTCCGCCTGCACGGCCGGTTTCGCCGCCGGCGTGATCATGGGCATCATCGAGCGCAGCAGCTCGATTCCCGGGTTGTCGGTCTGCGGGGCGTCGTCCAGCACCTCGTTGAGCTTGGCCACGGTCGCTTCGGGCAGAGGCGCGGCGCCCGCCACCATCAGGTCTGCGACGGGCGACATGAGGGCGAACAGCGTGCGGATCTCGGGCGGCCACGAGGCCACACCGGTGACGGCCGACAGCCGGTCTCGCATCTCGTCGACCCCGGCCCGCACCCCTTCCGGGCCGGTTCGCGCGACCCATTCCGCGGTCCGCAGGACGGCACCGAGGTCCGGGACGGGATGGTCGCGCAGGGCTTCGGCCGAAGTCCGGCCCACCATGGTCAACATCAGCGCCACCTGGGACATCCGGTCACGCTGCCCGTCGATGCTCGCCGGGTCGGCCAGCACCAGATCGGCCAGCTCGGTGGCCCGGACCCGGTCGGAATCCGCTCCGCCGTGCAGGACGTAGCGGACCGCCAGCGCCGCGGCCAGCTCGGCCCGTGTCGCACGCTGCTCGTCGCTGCCGTCGACGAGTCCCGTGAGCCAGCCGGACAGCTCGGCGATCCGACGCTCGACTTCGTCCGCGGTCATGCTCGCCTCTCGATCTTGAACGGCCGGAAAGGACAAAAACGTGACAACAATCGGACGCTCGCCATTTCGATCACGCCGATCCTTTCAGCGATCCACACGCCGTGGAATCCACCGTACTCGTCCGCCCCCGCCACATGCGACACTGCACGCGCGGCGGTGTCCGCGGCCGACAGAGAAGAGGACTTGCCGTGATTGATGACGGGGATCCGAATGAATGGCCACTCGAACCGGCTGAACGGGTCGAACTGGTTTCGACGGATCCCGCTCTCCGCGGGCCCGGCGAAACCCATGCCGTCCTTTCCGCGATTATTTTCCACCCGCCGCGCGCGCACGTCACCGCCTGGCGCGACCCGGCCGGTCCGCCACCCGAAACCAGGCTGGTGGAACTGCGCTACGGCGCCGAACTCGACTTCCTGCCGCACGGAACGACCTACCGCACTGCCGACGTGATCATGACCTTCCCCGAGGACTGCCGGGTCGTGGCCGCGCCGGACCTTCCCGGCTCGGAGCACATCATCGGCGGCAGCCGGTTCCGTCAGCACTTCGACCGGCCCGAGCCCGGGCGAACCGTCTGGACCCGGCTGATCGTCGAGGTTCCCGCCGGCCGGACCGACCTGACCGGCAGCATGACCTGCGAGGTGGACCTGTCCCGCAGCTTCGGGGCACGACGGCGCCGAGTTCCGATTGCGGCGGCGAAGGAAACGCCGTTCGCCACCGGTGTTCCCGGACACCACGCCGGTTCCGCGGTTCGGTTGTTCGTGGCGACCGATCTCGCCGGCTTCAGCCGGCGCGGCCCCCTGGGCAGCGGAAGGGCGCAGCGGGGTACGGCGGAAGTGTTCGACCGCGCGACCGAGGCGACCGGGGTCGAGCTCGACGACAGGCAGGAGCAGGGCGACGGCCTGCTCCTCACGTTCCGCCCGGCCATCGACGAACGAACCGTGCTGCGCGCGTTCTACTTCGAGCTGCTGTCGGCGCTGCGCGAGCACAACCGCGATCTGCGGCCGGAAGCGGCGCTGCGGCAACGGATCGGCATCGACCGAGGGCTCTCCGAGCGCAATGCCCTGGGCTGGGACAAAGGTGCCCCGATCGCGGCCTCCCGGCTCCGTGACTGCACGCAGGCCCGCACGGCGCTCGAGGCCAACCCGAAGGCTCCGTTCGTGCTGGTGGTGTCCGACCCGCTGTACCGAGACGTCTTTCGCGACCCGGACCACGATCCGGCCGGCACCACCTTCACCAAGATCGCGATCGAGATCCCCGGTAAGGATTTCACCGCCACGGCCTGGCTGCACGTCGCCGGTGAGTGAGCGGACGTGCCCTGCCTAATCCCCGCCGACCCGCTGCCGCATGCGCGCGGCGAGCTGCTGCGGGGTGTGCTTGTACGCGTCGAGGTAGACCGTGTAGGCGTGCAGTACGTCGGCGGGCAGGTCGATGTCGCCGAACACCACCGGCAGGATGTAGGGCTCCGGGCGGCGCAAGGCGGTGCTCATCGCGAAGCAGAGTTCGTCCATGCCGAACGACGACGCCAGGTACTCCTCCGAGATGAAGGGGACCACGAACCGGGTTCCGGTCCGGTAGACCCGGCGCATTTCGACGAGGACGTTCCGGCCCCACCAGTCACCGCTGATGTCCTCGTCGTAGAACACGCGCAGGCCCAGCTGCCGCGCCGCGAGCACCGTCTCGTGCACATAGGACCGTTGCCTGCCCGAGAACGAGACGGCGATGTCGTAGTCGAACCGCACGGCTGCCCTCCGGCGCCCGGGCGGCTCGAACGGCAGTACTTCGGCCTGCTCCTGATCGTCCCGATCATCTTCGCGTACCGCCCTCATCGCACACCTGCCCGTCATCCACCGCGCGAACCCGTCGACCGCAAGTGTGGCGGCGCCGCCGTCCGACGACCGCCCTTTCCCTCATCCGAGGGACCGGAACCCGGCCGCCACCTCGTCCAGCCCCGCCTGGTCGCGGACGACCAGGCGGCGGCCGCCGGTCTCGAGCAGGCCGGCCTCACGCAGCTGCCGCAGCGCCCGCTCCGCGGTCGCCCGGGTCACGCCCACGAACGACCCCAGCTCCAGCTGGGTCAGGTCGAGCCCGATGACCACGCTGCCACCGACATCGGTGCCGTACAGCTCGGCCAGTTCCCGGACCAGCCGGGCCACCCGGACGGGCGGCGCGACGCCGGTGTAGTCGACCCGGCGGCGATTCGACGCCCGCGCCTTGTGCGCGACGATCGAAGCCACCAGCATCGCCACGGTCCGGTCGCGGGCGACGATGGCCCAGAAGGACTCGGCGGACAGCCGGCTGGCAACCACCGGTCGGCGACCACACGCCCGCACCGTGGCCGACCGCGGATTCCCGTCGACGGCGGAGAACTCGCCGATCAGGTCTCCCGCGCCGCGAACCGCGAGAAGGGCGTCGTGCTTGCCCATCCGGCCCGTCACCTTCACGTACGAACTCAGCAGGAGAAAGACATCGTCGCCGACGGCTCCCTCGTCGACCAGGACCTCGTCCGCCGCGAAGCCGACCAATTGCCCGGCGGCCAGCAACGCCGTCAGGGATTCGTCGGGCAGCAATGCGAGAAAACTGGACGGCGGCCACCCGGCTCGATACTCGGAACCCGCCGGGTCGGTCATTTCCTCAAGATAACCCCGGGCGACCGGATCGGACACCATCGCTCGATGCGGCGGGGCCGGTGCGAGGCTTTCGGCGGGCACTGGAACCGGTCCCGGACATTCCCACCAGACTCTCCGGGAAGTGAGGACAATCGACGTCATGGACAACCTCCTTCCGGCCGGTCCACCGGAGCGGTCCGGCCCGCTCGTCGCGACCGCGGTGGTGGTCGCGGGCGCCGCGCTGGGCGGTCTGCTCGGGCTGGCCGTTTCCGCGGCCCGCGGCACCGGCCCGTTGCTCACAGCGGTCCTCGGTGCCGCGTTGTTCACCGCACCCGCCGTCGTGGCGGCGACGCTGTGGATCCGGGCCGGCGCGCTCCGCGTGCCCACCCGGACGCCGTACCGGCCCGGCGATCGGTTCCATGGATGGACCGTCGTGAGGCACCGGCCGGGCGGCGCGCGGTTCGACGAGTACGAGGTCCGGCGCGGACACCGGGCCGCGTACCTGACGGTCGCGGCGAACGACGGGGACCCGTGGTACCCGACGGCGAACCGGACGCTGCTCGCCGTTCGTTCGCGGCACGTCGCGATGCCCCTGCAGTCGGGTGTCGCCCGGACCCGCCCGTACCTGCTCGTCGACCACGGCGACGGACGGCCGCTGACCGAACACCTCGGGGCGGGCGGCGACGACGAGTTCACCTACGAGGTCGCTGTGTCGGTCATGTCGGCGCTGCGGGACCTGCGCGGGCACGACACCGTCCACGGTGCGGTGCACCCGGACAACGTGCTGGTCGGTGACCACGGGGCGCTGCTCTGCGCGTTCGACCGCAGCCGCCTCGCGTCGGTCGGCACGAGCACGGTGCCGAGCGTCCGTGACGACATCGTCGGCTGGGCCGAGGTGGTCCACGCGGTGTGGAACGGGCGCCCTTTCCTCGGTGCCTGGGGAGAACCGGCGTCCCCGGACGACCTCGCCGGCTTCCCGGTGTGGATCCGGAAGGTCGTCGGCGACGCCCTCGTGCTGGTCCCGTCCCCCGAGGACATCCTGCGCGACTTGACGCGGGCAGCGCCGGCACCCGGCCGCCGTGTCGAGACGGCGCCGGCGCGTCCGCCCGCCTCACCGCCGGCGATCACCCGGCGAGCCGCGACGGTCGGCGCGGTGACCGTCGCGGCGGCCGTCGCACTGCTGATCATCGCTCCGGCGTCGCCGCCTCGTGCCACCGCCGGCTCCTCGCCCGCCTCCTCGGCGGCTGTGCCCGCCACGCTCCCGCCCCCGGACACCAGCGCCGCGGCGACCACGGCGATCTCGGAGACCAGCACTACCGCCACGACGCCGTCCACGACCGTGGCCACCGGCTGGACGATGCCGGATTTCGTCGGCAGCGACCTGCAAGACGCCCAGGACCGGATCCAGCGCATCACCGGCAATTCCGTGTTCTACACCTCGTCGCACGACGGCACGGGCGCGGGCAGGCACCAGGTCCTGGACCACGACTGGCGTGTCTGCGCCCAGAACGTTCCGCCCGGCGCCTCCCTCACGCCGACCTCGAAGATCGACTTCACGGTGGTGAAGCACGGCGAGACGTGCCCGTGAGAGGCGCTCGGCTCATGCCGTCGAACGGGCACCGCAGTCATCACAGTCAGGGGCAGATCGGTGACCGTCGAGCGGTTCGGCCCGTCGGCCCCACGGTGTCCCACCGTCGAGATCGGCCGGCTGCCGCGCGACGCGGTTCGCATCGGCGCTCCCTCCCGCCGCTCCCCTCGACCTGCGGCTCGCCGGGTTCCGTGCGGCCGGCTCCCGCGTCGTCTACCTTCGTCACCAGCGCGTCCGCTGACCCGGGAGGAAACCGCCATGCCCCACGCCGTCGACTTCGGAACCGTATCGACCGCCGGCCTGGAGTCGTCGCCGGTCGCGGCCGCGCTCGCCGGCCTGCGGGCGAACGAGGCCCGGTACTTCAAGAACAAGTACCACCACGTCTTCACGGTCGAGCCCGCGAGCGACGCCGCGGCGACCGTCGACTGGGTGCACCGGATCCTCGAGGAAGAACGCGGCATCGTCATCTCCTCGCCCGCGCTCGAAGCCACCGAATTCCAGGTCGAGGACATCCGGATGGCTTATGTGTTCTACGAAAGCGGCCTGTCGGTCAACGTGATGTACACCCTCGGCGACGGCGGAAAACGCGCGGTCGGGTTCAAGCTCTCCGACGGGATGGAAGTCCCCGCGGAACTCGGCTCGTTCAAGTTCGCCCGGCAGAAGTCGAAGCTGGCCGGCACGATCCGCGGCTCCTACTTCGTCATCAAGAACGAGTACTGACTCGCGCTCGGGCCGGCCGCGCCGGTGCCGGATCAGTCCCAGTAGTTGAAGAGCACTTCGCCGAGGTCGGCCGGAGCCCAGTACTTCAGGTCCTCCGCGTAGTACCCGGGCCACGTCTTCGCGTCGAACGGCCCGGCCAGGTCGGCCGGGGTGAGCACCAGAAAGGCCGGGTGTTCCGCCAGCACGGCGACCAGGTCGGGAGCGTCGAGGAACGTCAACGGGCCCCAGCCGGCGGCGGTCCCGTCGATCGCCCGTGGCTCGGCGACCGCGAGCACCGGTTCGGTCCGATCCCCGGTGCACACGATCGAGAGGCGATGGTCGCCGTAGTCGACGACGCCCTGGTGGAAGTTCGGCGTGACGCCGTCGGCGATCCGGAACTCCACGACCCGGCCGCCGGTACGCCGAGCCGCCTCGTGGCACACCCGGCGGAACTCACGCAGGTCCATCGCGCGACCGTATCCGCCCGGCGCCGATCCACGGGCCCGATTTTCGCCGGCGTCAACCGATCAGGAATCGAGAAGCGCTGGTCATCGCCCCGCGCCTAGCGTTACCGGCATGACGAACATCGACTCCATCACCCTCGAAGTGGCCGACATGACCGCCGCCGAGCGCTTCTACGCCGATGCCTTCGGCCTGACCACCCAGGTCCGTTTCCGCGAGGCGCAGCAGCCCTCCACCGGCTTCCGCGGCTACACCCTCTCCCTCATCGTGGCCCAGCCCGCCGACGTCGACTCGCTCATGGCCACCGCCCTCGAAGCCGGGGCCACCACGCTCAAGCCCGCCGCGAAGTCCCTGTGGGGCTACGGCGCCGCCGTCCAGGCACCCGACGGCGCCATCTGGACCCTCGCCACCTCGACGAAGAAGAACACCGGGCCGGCGACCCGGGCGATCGAGTCGATCGTGCTGCTCCTGGGCGTCCAGGACATCCTCGCCAGCAAGAAGTTCTACGTCGAGCACGGACTCACCGTCGCGAAGAGCTTCGGCCGCATGTACGTCGAGTTCGACGGCGGGAGCGGCCCCGTCAAGCTCGCGCTCTACCGGCGCAAGGCCCTCGCCAAGCAGGCGGGCGTCGCGCCCGAAGGCACCGGCGCGCACCGGATCGCCGTCAACGCCGCCGCGCCGTTCACCGACCCGGACGGGTTCGCCTGGGAAGTCGCGACGACCCAGTCACTCGACGCCTGACCGGAGTTCGCGCCGGCCGTCACCTGTTCGGGAGCTCGACCAGGGTGCCGCGGCCGACCGGCGCCGCGGACTTGGGGCTGCCCGCGCAGACGTACCCGCTGTACGTCCGGCCCTTGACCCGTTCGGCCACCGGCCGGAACCGATCGGGCCGGAGGCCGCGGAACCGCGTGGCGACGACGTCTTCGTACAGGCGCTGCGAGACGACCAGCACGACGTCTTCGCCGGGGTGCCGGGCCAGCGTTTCGCGCACGGAATCCGCGTCGAGCAACCGGCAGGCGACGACGAGGGCGTCCCCGATGGGGCCGAAGACCCCCGCGGTCAAGGCTCCGTGGTGCATCGAAATCCGCAGCCGCGGCCGCGGCCGGCTGCCCCGCCCGAGTTCCTCCACCACCTCGTCGACGAAGTCCGCGACGACGCGGGAAACGTCGGAATCGGCGGGCAGCACCGCCAGTTCACCGTCCCCTCGCGGTTGCCGGAGCCAGCCGGCGCGGACGAGCCCGGCCCCTTCGGCAGCCCGGTCGAGCACCTCCTCCAGCCGCAACGAAACCGCGGCCTGGTCGAGGATCCCCATTCCGGAGAAGCCTTCGACGTCCACCGCGACGACGAGTCCATAGACGAGCTGACCTTCGTGAAGCATGTTTCCATCCCCTCGGCAGAGCCGATGTCCCTGGGACGATTGAACCGTCGCGAGCGGTTTCCGCACCACGTCCGCGGACACACGCAGACGAACGCGCTCCGGGACACCGGGGAAAGCCGAGGTCCCCGAATTCCGTCTGTTTTCGACCGCCCACCAGAGCACCTGGAAGTGAGACAATGTGAGACAAAGCCGGCCGACGTGGGACACGATGTCAAGATGCCTCTTTCCCGACCCGGGCCATACGGTGATCTTGACCCGTCCGGGGCTGTGACGCTCACCCAGTTGGCCGATTTACTCCGGCAATGCCGGGTGCGTGCCGGGAATCCGTCACTGCGCGATATCGAGCGGCTCGGTGAGAAACGCGGACACACCCTTCCCCGTTCCACGGTGGCCGGGGTCCTGGCCGGCCGGCGCGCGCCACGGCGGGACCTGCTGCTGGCCTTGCTGGCCGCGTTCGGGATTCCCGACGGGGATTGGGCGGCGTGGACGAGCGCCTGGGAAAGGGCGGTGACCGGCCGGCCGGCGGACCCCGCGGAAGCCCCTCGGCCGGCTGACGAGGAAGCCGACATCTGGCGGTTTCCGCCGGACGAGCCGGTGATGATCGTCTGCGGGCGCATCCCGGAATCGGAGGCCCGCAACCTCGCCTCGAGCGACCCACGGGATCCCGACTACGGCGACCTGCTGAACTACACCGATGTGGACGCGCTGGTCCACCTGTACGGCCACATTCGCGCCTTGAACCCGCATCACGACGTGAAGTTCGCGACGACGGCTGAACTGCAGGCCGCTGACTACGCCAGCCACCTCGTGGTGATCGGCGGATCGGACTTCAACATGCTCACCCGCGATATGTTCTCCGCTCTGCACCTGCCGGTGAAGATGTCGCCGCGTTTTCCCGAAACGGATTGGCTCGGCCTGGAAGTCGGCACCGGCGAAGGAACTCAGCGGTTCAGCCCCGTCCTCAGCGAGGAATACGGGGCGCGCGTCCTCCACGAGGACGTGATCCTTTTCGTCCGCGGCGTCAATCCGGCCGACCGGCGGCGCACCATCACGATCTGCGCGGGCATCCACGCCCGCGGCACCCTGGCGGCGGCCCGGTGCCTGACCGATCCGGTGCTCGGGCCGGGGAACCAGGCCTACCTGCGCCGCAAGGTCGGCGCGAACCTGCACTTCGGGTTCGTCGCGAGGGCCATCGTCATCGACCGGTCGGTGGCTCCGCCGGCCCTCTCCGATCCCGAGCACCGGCTCTACGAGTGGATGCAGCCGGAGTGATCTGCGGGCGGGCGCCGGAGCCGCCAGACTGGTCGGCGTGCCGGAACTACCCGAAGTGGAGCTCGCCCGCCAAGTCCTCGCCGACGCGCTCGGCCGCGAGATCCGGGACGTCGACGACCACGACGACTGGGTCTGCCGGCCGCACGCGCCCGGGGATCTCGCCCGGGCGTTGCGGGGCGGGCGGCTCACCGAGGCACACCGGCGGGGCAAGACGCTGTGGTGCGAAACGGAAAACGGCGACGGGCGGCCCGGGCCGAACCTGGGCCTGCACCTCGGGATGGCCGGGCAGCTGCGGTTCGGCGGCCGGAGCGGGCCGCCCGGGCCGAAACGGTTTCACGGTCGCGAAGAGAAGCCCGAATGGTTCCGGTTCGGGATCACCTTCGCCGACGGCGAACAGCTGCGGCTCTTCGACACGCGCCGGCTCAGCCGGGTGCGGCTCGACCCCGATCTGGACGCGCTCGGCCCGGACGCCGGCGAGGTGTCGCGCGCGGACTTCCGCTCGCGCGTCGGCCGGGGACGGGCGCCGGTGAAGGCGCGGCTGCTGGACCAGTCCGTGCTGGCCGGGATCGGGAACCTGCTGGCCGACGAAACCCTCTGGCAGGCGGCGGTGAGCCCGGCCCGCCCGGTGAACGAGCTGGGCGACGACGACCTCACGAACCTCCACAAGGCACTCCGGAAGTCCCTGCGCGCGGCGATCAAGCACGGAGGTGTCCACACGGGCGAGATCATCGGCCACCGCCGCGCCGGCGAGCACTGCCCCCGCTGCGGTGCGGAGATGGCGCACGGCACCGTCGGCGGCCGGTCGACCTGGTGGTGCACGAAGGAACAGGCTTAGCGCGGCCCGAGCCCGATGCGGCCGTCGATCAGTTCGCGGACGACGTCCAGGTGGCCGGCGTGCCGGGCGGTCTCCTCGATCATGTGCAGGACCACCCCGCGCAGGTCGGCGATCTCGTCCGCGAGCGGCGAGGGGTGACGCAGCCTCGGCACCGCGGACAACGGCGTCGCGGCGAAGATCTCGTCGGACCGGCGGCACTGGTCGCGGTAGAACGCGAAGACGACGTCCGCGGACCGGGGCGTGGTCAACGGCGCGTGGTCGTCCGGCCACGTCACCGGGTCCGCGGTCCCGGTGACGATCTCCTGGAACCAGTGCCGCTCGGCGTACCCGAGGTGCTCGACCATGCCGAGCGGGGTCCAGCCGGACGGCAGGACCGGGGTCGTCAGGACGTCCTCGCCCAGTCCGTCGAGGATCGCCAGGACGCTGCCGCGCTGGGCGCGGAGGAACGACAGCAGCGTGTTCTTCTCGTCGTCGGCCACGATCGCGGACCTTAACGGGCGGCAGGGCACCTTGGCGGGCGGTTTTTGTCGGTGGCAGCCGGTAGCGTCGGAGACATGGCAACACTGGTCACCTTCCACGCCCACCCGGACGACGAATGCCTGCGCACCGCCGGGGTGATGGCCAAGGCCGTCGCCGAGGGGCACCGCGTCGTGCTCGTCGTCGCCACCCGGGGCGAGGTCGGCGAGGTCCCCGAGGGCTTTCTCGCCGAGGGCGAACAACTGTGGGAGCGGCGCGTGCGGGAGTCGCACGCGGCCGCGGAGATCCTCGGGGTCGAACGCGTCGAGTTCCTCGGCTACCGCGACTCCGGGATGATGGGCGAGCCGACGAACGACGACCCGGAGTGCTTCTGGCGGGCGGACGTCGAAAAGGCGGCCGAGCAGCTGGCGGCGATCCTGCGCGAGGAGTCGGCGGACGTCCTGACGGTCTACGACGACAACGGCGACTACGGCCACCCGGACCACATCCAGGTGCACCGCGTCGGCGTCCGCGCGGCCGAGCTGGCGGGCACGCCGCGCGTGTTCCAGGCGACGTTCAACCGCGAGTTCATGCAGCGTGGTTTCGAAACGGCCGTGGAGCAGGGGCTGATGCCGCCGGAGGCCGCCCCGAAGCCGCCCGAGAACGTCGAGTTCGGCAAACCGGAGGCCGAGATCACGGCGGCGGTCGACGTGTCGAGGTACGTGGGGGTGAAACGCGCGGCGATGCGGGCCCACCCCAGCCAGATCAGCGAGGACATGTTCATGCTGGCCATGCCGGACGACGCGTTCGCCTTCGCGTTCGGGACGGAGTGGTTCATCCGGACGGGACAGGGGCCGGGCATCACGGAGACGGACTTGATGGGCGGACTGTAGGGCCGGGAGCCGCGACTAGGACCGGTATCGAAGTCGGTCAGAGCCATTCGTCGATAGCTGCGATGTGGATGATGGCTTCGTAGCGGACGGCGAGTTCGTCGCAGCGGGTGGCCGCTTGGTCCACATCGACGGTCGCCCGGGCCGCTTCGGCCCGGGCAGCAACGGCTCCAGCGCTGCCCACTGAGCGTCGGTCAGGTCGAACCGCCCCGCCACCGCTGGGGTGTCCACGAGGTCTCCGGTGTTCAGGTTCTTCGATACAGGCCCTAGTCGCTCCGCGCTACGATGCCGGACGTGGCGCTCGACCGGTTTGAGGACATTTCGGGGCTGGAGTACCGATTGTCGGACTCGCCCTATGTCGAGGGCGTATATCGGGTGGCGCCGAATGGTGGGCACGGCAGTTTCGCGCCGGAGCGCATGGTGTCAGTCGTGAACTCGAACTGGGAGCTGCTGGTGTGGGCGTCGGACGGCGTCACCACCGTGTCGGTCCGCGGTCCCGAGACCCGGCCCACCGTGGTCCCGTTGGGTGGCGGGCTGGGCAGCACCTTCGGCGTGATCTTCCGGCACGGTGCCTTCCTGCGGAACCTGCCCGTGGGCGGGCTTGTGGACGGCAGCGTGTCGAGCCCGTACACGACGCCGCGCTCCTTCGTGCTGCAGGGCAGCGAGTGGGAGATCCCCACCTACGAGAACGCGGAGACGTTCGTGCAGCGCCTGGTCCGGGCGGGGTTGCTGGTGCGGGACCCGTTGGTGACCGACGTCGTCGCCGGGGAGCGGCCGGTGCTGGTCACACCGCGCTCGGTGCAGCGCCGGGTCGCCGCGGCCACGGGCCTGACGCAGGGCACGATCCGCCAGATCGAGCGGGTGCGGCAGGCCACGATGCTGCTGCGGCGGGGCGTGGCCGCGACCGAGGTCGTGCATCTGGTCGGGTACCACGACCAGCCACATCTGGCGCGGTCGCTGACCCGGTTCGTCGGCCGGACGGCGACCCAGCTGCGGCGGCCCACCCCCGGCGAGATGGTGTCGCTGCTGTACAAGACCGAGGTCGAGGTACGGCCGTAGGTTCGAAGTCAGCCGGAAGGGCCGGCCACGAGAACCGAGGAGCACCAGTGGCTTTCACGCAGATCTACGTCAACCTGCCGGTCACCGACCTGGACGCGAGCACGTCGTTCTACCTGGCGCTGGGTGGTGTGCTCAACCCGCAGTTCACCGACGAGACGTCCGCGCAGGTCGCCCTCGGCGAGGTGGTGGCCGTGCAGCTGATGACGCACGAGCAATTCGGTCAGTTCACCTCGCGGCCGATCGCCTCCGGTGGTGCGATCGGGTCGATCCTGGCGCTGCCCGCCGAGTCGAAGGAGGACGTCGACCGGCTGGCCGACGCCGCGGTGAAGGCGGGCGGGTCCGAGCCACGCCCTGCTCAGGACATGGGCTGGCTGTACAACCGTGCTGTGGACGACCCGGATGGCCACAGCTGGGAACTGCTCTCGTACGACGCGTCGGCGATGCCCGGCACGCCCGAATGACCCGGAATGAGGAGGGGCGCGGGCGGTTGATTCTCACCGTCCGCGCAGCGCCCGGCCAAAGACTTGTGCGTGGCGGTGCGAGTCCGGCCGGCCTCCCCCGCCGGGCCCGTCAGTCGAGCGCCGCCGTCACGTCCAGCTCCACCAGCTGACCCGGGTACCCCAGCTGGGCCACCCCCAGCAGCGTGCTCGCCGAGCTGAACGCCGCGCCGATCTCCGACTCCGTCAACCGGTCCCACACCGCCGACAGCTCCGCACGGTCCTCCGTCACCACGTAGATCACCGTCCGGACCACGTCGGCCGGCGAAGCGCCCGCGAAAGCCAGCGCCGCCGCCGTGTTGGCCACGACCTGGTCGACCTGCGGCACCAGCCCCTCGGCCACCGAACCGTCCGCGGCCAGCGGGCACTGGCCGGCCAGGTATACCGTCCGGTTCGAAACAGCCACCGTCACGTGGTGGTAGCCCGGCGGTGTGTGCAGCCCGGGCGGGTTCTGTCGTTCAATGGTCACCACCGCATCATCGCCGGGCACGCAAGCCGAAAAAGGAGGGGCACGTGCGCAGGACCATCGACTGGGCCGGCGACGCCGTCGTCGTCATCGACCAGACCGCGCTGCCCGCCGAATACCGGCTGCTGCACCTGCGGACCGTCGGCGAGCTCGTCGACGCCATCAAGCGCCTCGCCGTCCGCGGGGCGCCTGCCCTCGGGGCCGCCGGGGCCCTCGGCGTCGCCCTCGCCGCCCGGACCAGCGAGAACGTCGAAGCCGACGCCGAACTGATCGCCACCGCGCGCCCCACCGCCGTGAACCTCGCCTGGGGCGTGCGGCGCGCGATGGCGAAGCTCCACCAAGGCGCCGACGCCGTCCTCGACGAGGCCCTGGCCCTCCTCGCCGAAGACGAAGAGCTCAACAAGGCCGCGTCGGAGCACGCCGCCGAGGTCGTGCTCGCAGAGTGCGCGCGCCGGCCGTTGCGGCTGCTCAGCCACTGCAACGCCGGGCGGCTCGCGACCGTCGGGTGGGGCAGCGCCCTCGGCGTCGTCTGGCACCTGCACGCCCGTGGGCTCGTCGAAGAAGTCCTCGTCGACGAGACGCGCCCGCTCCTGCAGGGCGCCCGGCTGACGGCGTGGGAGCTGGCCCAGGAAAACGTCCCCTACCGCGTCCAGCCCGATGGTGCGGCCGCCGCCGCGATGGCGCGCGGGATGGTCGACTGCGTGCTCGTCGGCGCCGACCGGATCGCCGCGAACGGCGATGTCGCCAACAAGATCGGCACCTACGGCCTGGCGATCGCCGCCAAGCACCACGGCGTCCCGTTCGTCGTCGTCGCGCCGTCGTCCACTGTGGACAAGACGCTCGCGAGCGGCGCGGGCATCGCCATCGAGGAGCGCGACGCCCGCGAGCTCACCGAATACGCCGGGGTCGCGATCACCCCGCCGGACGCGCAGGTCTTCAACCCCGCGTTCGACGTGACACCCCACGAGCTCGTCACGGCCGTGGTCACCGAGCACGGCCGCTTCGCACCCTAGGGACGCGGGCCGATCTCGCGGCCGCCGTCGGTCACGGTGATCGCCATCGCCGGGCACGAGTCCGCCGCGTCCAGCACCGTCTCGTCCCCGTCGACCTCCGAGACGACCGCCTGCGCCACCGCGCCGTCGAGGACGAACACCTCGGGCATCAGCGCGGCGCACATCCCCGAGCCGATGCAAGTGTGTTCGTCGACTTCCACGTGCCAGCTCATGGTCACCTTCCGAGTCACCAGCCGATCGGCATCGACCGCGGTCCGCGGACGAGCATCTGCGTCTTCCACACGATATCGCCGGCCAGGTGCAGGCCCGGCAGCTCGGTCACCAACGCGCGCAGCGCCTCCTGCAGCTCGAGCCGGGCCAGCGGCGCGCCCAGGCAGTGGTGGACGCCGTGGCCGAAACCGAGGTGGTGCTGGTCCCCGCGGTCGAAGCGCAGCTGGTCCGCGTCGTCGAACTGCAGCCGGTCGCGGTTGGCGGCGCCGACCGCCACCAGCACCGGCTCCCCCGCCCGCACGAGCACGCCGCCGACCTCGACATCTTCGGTGGCGTAGCGCGCGAACCCGGCGCCGGCACCCAGCGGCACGAACCGCAGCAGTTCCTCCACCGCGGCCGGGATCAGGTCCGGGTCGGCGCACAGCCGCTCCCACTGCCCGGGCTGGTCGAGCAGCGCGTAGACGAAGTTGGGGATCTGGCTCGCGGTGGTCTCGTGCCCGGCGACGAGGATGCCGACGCACAGGTCGACCAGCTCCAGCTCGGTCAGCCGGTCGCGGGTGTCGCGCGCCTCGATCAGCGCCGTCATCAGGTCGTCCTGGGGCCGCGCCCGGTGCTCCGCGATCAGCCCGCGCATGTAGTCGCGCAGCTCTTCGCGGTTGCGCTCGAACTCCTCGGGCGTCAGGCCGCTGGTGGACAGCGCGGCGTCGCTCCAGACCCGGAACTTCGGCCGGTCGGCGACCGGGACGCCGAGCAGTTCGCAGATCACCGCGACCGGGATCGGCAGCGCGTACAGGTCGACGAGGTCCGCGGGCGGGCCGGCGGCCTTCATATCCGCGATCAGCCCAGTCGCCAGGGAAACGACACGCGGGCGCAGCAGCTCGACGCGCCGCATGGTGAACGCCTTCGCCACCAGCGTCCGCAGCCGCGTGTGGTCCGGCGGGTCCATCTGCAGGATGCCGCCTTCGCGCTGGACGGGTGAGCGCCGCGGCGCGTCCTTCTCCTTCTCCATCGCCCGCGAGAACCGGCGGTCGCCGAGCACCAGCCGGGCGTCGGCGTAGCGGGTGGCCAGCCACGCCGGCTCGCCGTAGGTCATCTTGACCCGGACCATGCCCTCGGCTTCGCGGGCGGCCGCGTAGGCGTCGTTGAGGTCGAGCCCCGCCTCCTCGTTGAAGGGGTACGAGAGCGGCTCGGTGTGGGTGACGGTCATGCGGGAACCCCTCGCTCCGGTTGTAAGCAGCTGCTTACAAAACTACTCGGTTTCTTCCCACCTGTCACGGTCCGCCATTGCCCGGTCACGAACACATAGGTTACGGTGACCTAGGTGTGGATCGAGATCCTCTTGCTGGCGAAGCTGGACCGCGAGCCGATGCACGGCTACGAACTGCGCAAGGCCGTGGAGGCTTCGACGGGCCACACCTTGTCGAACAACTCGCTCTACCCGACGCTGCGGCGCTTCGTCGACGCCGGCGCGGTGAGCCGCAGCGCCGAGGAGCAGGAGGCGAAACCGCCGCGGCACGTCTACACGATCACCGGCGTCGGGCGGGAGCTGCTGCGCGACATGCTCGCCGACTTCCCCGGCGAACTGGCGCTCAACGAACCGGAGTTCCTGGCCAGGGTCGGGAACTTCGGCCGGCTGAGCCGGGACGAACGCGCCCGCGTGCTCGACGTCCGCAAACAGGCGCTGCTCGCCGAACGGGCCCGGGTCACCGGGCTCGCCGCCGGGCAGGCCGACCCGTGGGGCCGCGCGGCGCTGCAGCACGTGCTCGGGAAGTTCGACGCCGAGCTCCGCTGGCTCGCCGACCTCGAAACCGAACTGAGGAGAGACGCATGACCACCACCGAAGAGACGCCTCGCCTCCCCTTCGCCCGGGCGAACGCGCTCGCCATCGCGCCGGACTACGAGGTCCTCCGCCGGCAGGCCCCGATCAGCCGGGTGCTCACCCCGGCCGGCGACCCGGCGTGGCTGGTGACGTCGTACGAAGAGGCCAAGGAGATCTTCCGCGACAAGCGCTTCGGCCGTTCGCACCCCGCCCCGGAACAGGCGTCGCGCATCTCGCACGCCGCGCTGCAGGACGGCCCGAGCGGTGACTTCGATACCGAAGAAGCCGAGCACAAGCGGATGCGCCGGATGCTCGCGCCCGCGTTCTCCGCGCCCCGCATGCGCGCCCTCGGCGACCGGATCGCCGAGCTGACCGACCGCTGCCTCGACGACCTGCAGGCCGCGCACGACGCCCACCCGGGCGAGCCGGTCGACCTGACCGACTTCCTCGCGTTTCCCCTGCCGGTGCTGGTGATCTGCGAGCTGCTCGGCGTGCCGTACGCCGACCGCGAGAAGTTCCGCGGCCTGTCCGAGCGGATCGCGAGGATGGACGGCGGCGAAGACGCGCAGGCGGCCATGACCGAGTTCAAGGCCTACATGACGAAGCTGGCCGACGAGAAGCGCGCGGACCCGCGGCCCGACGTCATCTCCGACATGGTCGCGGTCCAGGCCGACGATCCGACGTTCACCGACGACGACCTCGCCCGGATGGGCGCCGGCCTGCTGTTCGCCGGCCACGAGACGACGTCCACCCGGATCGCGATGGGCACGTTGTTCCTGCTCAGCGACACCGCCCGCCGCGACCGGTTCGCCGCCGATCCCGAGGGCCAGGTGAACCGGACGATCGAGGAGATCCTGCGGCTGACGGCGACCAGCGGCACCGGCCTGCTGCGCTACGCCCACGAAGACGTCGAGGTCGCCGGGACGCGGATCATGCGCGGTGACGCCGTGCTCATCTCCAGCGACGCGGCCAACCGCGACGCCGCGGTGTTCGCCGACCCGGACGAGTTCGACCCCGCCCGCACGCCGAACGTCCACCTCGCCTTCGGCACCGGCGCGCACGTCTGCATCGGCGCCAACCTCGCCCGCACCGAACTGCGGACGGTGTTCCCCAAGCTGTTCTCCCGGTTCCCCGGCCTGCGGCTGGCGGCCGGGATCGACGAGATCCCGGTCCGCGTCAACCGCGTCGCCGGCGGGGTCGACGCCGTTCCCGTGACCTGGTGAGGAGGAGCCGATGAAGATCACCGCGGACACCGAGGGCTGTGTCGCGTCCGGACAGTGCGTGCTGCTCGCGCCGGGGACGTTCGACCAGGACGAAGAAGCCGGTACCGTCGTCCTGCTCTCCGACGAGCCGGCGCCCGGCGAGGAGGACGCGGTCCGGCAGGCGGAGCTGACCTGCCCGGCCGCCGCGATCCGGCTTTCGGGGTAGCGGGCGGCGCGTCCGGTTTGCCGGTTAACCTGCACCGATGACCGCACAGCCGGGCCGCCGACGGGACGCGGCCGCGACCAGGGCCGCGCTGCTCGACGCCGCGGCCGCGCTGTTCGCCGAGCGGGGGTTCGACCGCACGACCGTGCGGGACATCGCCGGGCAGGCCGAAGTCAACCAGGCGCTGCTGTTCCGCTACTTCGGCAGCAAGGAAGCGCTCTTCGAGGCGGTGGTGGCCCGCAACGGGCGTGAGCACCTGGCCACCACACCGCCCGAACGGCTCTTCAGCGCTTCCCTGCGCGGCATGCTGGCGCCGGAAGGCCCGCGGAACCGGACGCTGGAGACGTATCTGCGCTCGTCGGGCAGCGACGGCGTCGGGGCCACCCTCCGGCAGGAGATCGGCGAGGAGTACGCGCGGGTCCTGGCCACGCTGACCGACGCGCCGGACGCCGGGCTGCGCGCCGACCTCGCGCTCGCCTGGCTGATGGGCATCGCGCTGGTCCGCGAGGTCACCGGCAAGGAACCGCTGGCCAGCGCCGACCCCGAGCACGTCAGCGAGCTGGTCCTCACCGCCGTCCGGACCCTGCTGGAGCGCAGCGAGTAGTCAGGGCAACGCGCGCCGGAGCAGCTCGGCCAGGTGGACCGGTGTGCGCCCCGACTCCTGGGCGATCTGCGTCCGGCAGCTGAAGCCGTCCGACACCACCACCGTCTCCGGGGACGCCTCCCGGATCGCCGGGAGCATCCGGTCCTCCGCGACCGCCTTCGACACTTCGTAGTGGCCGCGCTCGAAGCCGAAGTTGCCCGCCAGGCCACAGCACCCCGAGTCGAGGGTCGTGTTGCGCACCCCCGCCGCCGCCATCGCCGACTCGTCGGCGCCGAAGCCCAGCACCGCGTGCTGGTGGCAGTGCACCTGCGTGATCGCGTCGACGTCCAGGGCCGCGAACGGGATCGGCGCCCGCTCCAGCAGTTCCGCGAACGTGAACGTCCGGGACGCCAGCACCGCGGCACGCTCGTCGCCCGGCAGCAGCGCCGGCAGGTCGCCGCGGAAGAGGGCCGTGCAGCTCGGTTCCAGCCCGGCCACCTCGTAGCCCTCGTCGAGGTACGGCGCCAGCACGTCCAAAGTGCGCGTCAGGACACGGCGCGCGACCCCGAGCTGGCCCGTCGACACCCACGTCAGTCCACAACAGACTCCGCGGTCCGGCAGCACGACGTCGTAGCCCGCCGCGGTCAGGACTTCGTGGGCCGCGTCGAGCACCGAAGGCGTCAGGTAGTTGTTGAACGAGTCCGGCCACAGGACGACGCGCCGCTCCCCCGAAGCCCGGCGCCGCAGATCCGCCCGCGACGACGTGAACGGCGAGGGGGCGAAGGTCGGCAGCGAACGTTCCGGCGCGATCCCGCCGAGCCGTTTCAGCAGCCCCGACAGCCGGGGAGAGCGTCCGGCGGCGTTGGCCAGCTTCGGCATCCGCGCGCTGAGCCGCAGCCACAGCGGCAGCCAGCCCATCGAGTAGTGCGCCGCCGGGCGCAGCCGCCGCCGGTAGTGCTGGTGCAGGAACTCCGCCTTGTACGTCGCCATGTCGACGTCCACCGGGCAGTCCGAGAGGCATCCCTTGCAGGACAGGCACAAGTCGAGTGCGTCGTGCACTTCGGACGAGCGCCAGCCGTCGGTGATGACCTCACCGTTGATCATCTCGGCGAGCAGGTGCGCACGCCCGCGCGTCGAGTGCTGTTCCTCGCGGGTGGCGCGGTAGCTCGGGCACATCACGCCGCCACCGCTGGTGTTGCGGCACTTTCCCACGCCGACGCAGCGCCGCATCGCCTGGCCGAAGCTCCCGCGGTCCTCCGGATAGCCGAGGAAGACACTGTCCTCAAAGGATTCAGCGGTGGCCCGTACGCGCAGATCGGCGTCGACCGGCCGCGGCGCCACCAGGATGCCGGGGTTCATCCGCCCGGCCGGGTCGAAGATCGCCTTGAACCGTCCGAAGAGGGCCATCATCTCCGGGCTGTACATCCGGGACAGCAGCTCGGACCGGGCCTGGCCGTCGCCGTGCTCACCGGACAGCGACCCGCCATGCGCCGCGACGAGGTCCGCCGCCTCCTCCAGGAACCGCCGGAAGTCGGCCACGCCCGGCGCCGACAGCAGGTCGAAGTCCAGCCGCAGGTGGAGACAGCCTTCGCCGTAGTGGCCGTAGACGACGCTGCGCCGGCCGTGCGCCCGCATGAGTTCTTTGAACTCCCGCAGGTACGCGCCGAGCCGCTCGGGCGGGACGGCCGCGTCCTCCCAGCCCGGCCAGGCTTCCGAGCCGTCCGCGAGCCGGGTCGCGAGGCCCGCGCCCTCCTCGCGGATGCGCCAGAGCCCGCGTTGCGCCGCCGGGTCGTCGACGATCGCGAACCCGGTGAGGTCCAACGACGCCGCGAGCGCACGGGCCCGCGAAGCCGGGTCGTCGCCGGCCAGCTCGACGAACAGCCACGCTCCGCCCGGCGGCAGATCGCCCGCGCGGCCCGGCAGCATCGCGACGAGCTCCGCATCGACGCCCTCGACGGTCAGCGGCGACCACGGCAGGATCGCCGGCACGGCGTCGGCCGCGGCGATGTCGGACGGGAAGCCGAGCACGGCCAGCACGCGACGAGCGGGCAGCTCGGCCAGCTCGACCGTCGCTTCGAGGATCGTGACGCAGGTGCCCTCCGAACCGACGAGTGCCTTCGCGACGTCGAAGCCGTTCTCCGGCAACAGGTGTTCGAGCCCGTAGCCGGACACGCGCCGCGGCCACGTCGAAAGTTCCTTGCGCAGCAACGCCAGGTTGTCGCGCACCAGGGCGCGCAGTTCGTCGAAGATGCGGCCCTCGGCGGGCTCGTCGCGGCCGACCCGCAGGCGCGTGCCGTCGTAGAGCAGGACGTCGAGCGAGCGGACGACGTCGACCGTGCGCCCCCACGCCACCGAGTGCGAGCCGCACGCGTTGTTGCCGATCATGCCGCCGAGCGTGCAGCGGCTGTGCGTGGAGGGGTCCGGGCCGAACCGCAGCCCGTGCGGCGCGGCGACCGCCTGCAGGTCGTCGAGCACCGTGCCGGGCAGCACCCGCGCGAGCCGGGTCTCCGGGTCCAGCGAAAGCACCCCGCCGACGTGGCGCGAGGTGTCGATCACGAGGCCCGGCCCGCACGCGTTCCCGGCGACGCTGGTGCCGCCGCCGCGCGCGATCACCGGCAGGTCGCGGGCGCGCGCCGCGGCGACCGCGGCGATCACGTCGTCGACGGTCTCCGGCAGCACCACGCCCCGGGGCACGTGGCGGTAGTTGGAGGCGTCGGTCGTGTACAGCGCGAGCGTGGCGGCGTCGGTGAGGATCTCCACGCCCCCATTCAAGTCGACGAAGGGCCTCCGTACCTCTCCAGCGGGGTATGTCCGAAACCACACTCCGGGCCGGGCGCCGTGCGACGATCCGCGCCATGACGATCGACCTGCACGCGCACAGCACGGCCTCGGACGGCACGACGCCGCCCGCGGACCTCCCCCGGCTGGCCGCCGAGGCCGGGCTCACCGTGCTCGCCCTCACCGACCACGACACCTTCGCGGGCCTGGCGGCGGCGTCGCGGGCGGCTCTCGACGTCGAGCTGGTCCCCGGCGTCGAGATCTCCTGCCGGCTCGACGACGCCGAGGTCCACCTGCTCGGCCTCTTCGTCGACCCCGGGCACGCGCCGCTGGCCGCCGAGCTGGAGCTGATCCGCACCGACCGCGCCCGCCGCGCGGTGCGGATGGTCGAGCGCTGCCGGGAACTGGGCGCGCCGATCACCCGGGAGCAGGTCGAAACGATCGCCGCCGGCGCCCCGCTCGGCCGTCCCCACGTCGCCGCGGCGCTGGTGGCCGCGGGTGTCGTCGCCGACACCGCCGGCGCGTTCACCCCCGCCTGGCTCGCCGACGGCGGCCGGGCGGACGTGCCCAAGCACGTCCTGCCCACCGTGGACGCCATCGCGCTCGTCCGCGCGGCCGGGGGCGCGGCCGTGCTGGCCCACCCGCGTTCGGCGAAACGCCGTGCCGAGGTCACCGACGCGCAGCTGGCCACGCTCGCCGAAGCCGGGCTGGCCGGGATCGAGGCCGACCACCCGGAGCAGGCCCCCGAGGTCCGGCGGCGGCTGCGTGCGGTGGGCGCGGAGCTGGGCCTGCTCACGACGGGGTCGAGCGACTTCCACGGCGACCGCAAGCCCGTCCGCCTCGGCGAATGCACCACCTCGCCGGACGTGCTGGCGGCGCTGCGCGAGGCGGCCGGAAGCCCGTCGCGTCACTGAGGCGTACGTGCCGCCGCGGCGGAAGCGAGCCGGCGCTCGGCCGGCGCGGCTGCCTCGTGCAGCGGCGTGGTCCAGGCCTTCGGCTTCGCGCGGGGTGTCGAGCGGGGTCTCCGCGCTCAGGACGCCGCCGACGGCGGCCGGGATGACGACGTCCGCGGTCGGGGTCAGCGCCTTCTCCGGCTCGGCCCAGGTCAGGCCGAGCCGCTCGGCTTCGGCGCGCTTCGCCGGGTCGATGTCGGACACGACGACGTCGGCGCCGGCCCGCTGGCGGCTCGCGGCCAGGTGGGCGCCGACCGAGCCGTAGCCGCTGACGACCACCTTCCGGCCGGCCATCTCCGGGCCGCCGAACACCGCCGTGGCGGCGGCCCGCAGCGCGGCCAGGACACCGACGGCCGTCGGGCCGCTGGAGGAGCCGGTGCCGCCCGCGGACTCGGGCGTGCAGAACGCGAACGCCGAGACCCGCGCAGCACCAGCATGTCGGCCCGGCCGGTGCCGACGTCCGGGCCGGCCAGGTAGGTGCCGCCGAACTTGAGTCGGCGATCGTGCGCCATCTGCAGGAGGACCCCCGGCAGACCAACCGGGACATCGCCCGGAAGGTCGGCATCGGGCCCTCGACCTGCCTCGAACGCATCCGGTTGCTGCGGGAGCGGGGCGTCATCCGCGGCTACCACGCCGACATTTCCGGACGTCGATCGTTTTCCGCCACCTGCGCAAGACGACGCTTGAACCACTTCCACCGGGGTAACCCTGGTGAGTGCGACACGCCACCCCTAAGTGTTCCCCTGAAATACCCGGGTTCGCACCCTCAAAGGCGGAAAATGTCGGTGGTGAGCGGTCTAATGAGCACGACGGGAAGGAGGCACCGCCATGACAACGGAACTGAACCACCGTGAGCGGGCCACATTGAGAGCCGTGGCCGGGGGCCACGCCGAGATCAGCTGCAGCTGCGAGCCCGACCTGTTCATCGACGGCCTGAGCTGCTGCGACCAGTCCACCGTGCACCGGCTGGCGCGGCTCGGCCTGATCGCCCCGGCCACTCCCGGCAAGTGCGGCACGCGGGTCCCCGCGGTGCTGACCGAGGCCGGCTCGCGCGCGCTGGGCGAGGTCTTCGCCGCCGCCGCGTAATTGCATTGCCGCGCACCGGGGTCACTGACAGCATCACCCGATGCACGTATTCCTCGAAACCGAGCGGCTGATCTTCCGCCGGTTCACCGAGAACGACGCCGACTCGCTGTTCGAGCTCTACGACGACCCGGCCGTGATGAAGTACCTCAATGGGGGACAGCCGGCGGACCGCACCGAGATCGTCACGCTGGATCTCCCCGCGTTCCTCGGTTACTACGAGCGTTTCCCCGGCTACGGGTTCTGGGCGGCGATCGAGAAGAGCACCGGCGATTTTCTGGGGTGGTTCCACTTCCGCCCGCGCCCGCACGATCCCCCGGACGAGCCGGAACTGGGGTACCGGCTGCACCAGCGGGCCTGGGGCAAGGGTTACGGAACAGAAGGCTCGGCGGCCCTGCTCGCCAAGGGCTTCACCGAACTGGGGGTCCGGCGCGTCACGGCGGGCACCATGGTGGTGAACAAGGCCTCACGCCGGGTGATGGAGAAACTGGGGATGACGCTCGTCCGCACCTACTTCGCGGAGTTCCCGGAGCACGAGCGGGCCCCGGGCAGCGAACACGGCGAAGTCGAGTACGCGATCACCCGCGAGCAGTGGCTGGCGCGGTCGTGAGTGTCCAGAAGGGTTGGAACCCTCCTGAACACTCACGACCGTCAGGTCAGCGGTAGACCTCGAACTCGTAGATCCGGGCCGCGCCGTTGCCGTCGTTGGCCGGGGTGGTGAGGTTCAGCTTCACGTACCGGGCCGATCGCGTCGTGATCGGGTGGTAGGTGCGGCTGGCCCGGGAACCGGTCACCGACGCGACGGTCGTCCAGGTGGAGCCGTCGGTCGACGTCTGGATCGTGAAGGCGCCGGTGTTCCAGCCGGTCGTCTCACCGCCCAGGCCGGCGTGCTTGACCACGAACGACGACACGTTCTGCGCCGACCCGAGGTCCACCTGCAGGAACTTCGTGGCCGCGGTGGAGCAGAACTTGCTGTTGTTCGCCAGGCTGCCGTCGACGGCCTTGTCGGCGGTTTCGGCCGAGTTGCACGCCGCCGAGCCCGTGGCCGCCTTGCCCTGCGCCAGGTTCGTGCCGAGCTCCGGCGCGGCGGGCGGCGGCGTGAACCCGTCGTTGTACGACGGCGGGACGTCCGCCGCGCTCGTGCCCCAGGCGCTCGGCGACGAGCCCATCGTGTAGTTCAGCGTCGATGCGCCCGCGATGTCGCCGTAGCGGATCCACGACCTGGTCGTCGCCGTGCCGTTGACGCTGAGGCTCTGCACGTACTGCGCGCCCTGGCCCGCGCCGGTGCCGGTGATCTGGATCGTGCCGCTCGGGCGGATGATCGAGACGGCCGGGAACAGCGGGCCGTGCAGGGCCAGCACGTCGGCGCCCGGGGTCGCCGGGTACATGCCCAGCGCGGCGAAGACGTACCACGCCGACGTCGCGCCGAGGTCGTCGTTGCCGGGCTCCCCGCCCGCGCCGGTGGTGAACGACTCGTTCATCACGCGCCGCACCGCCGAGCTGGTGCCCTGCGGGTGGGCGGCGTAGTTGTACGCCCACGGCACGCCGTGCTCGGGCTCGTTGCCGATGTAGAAGTACGGCTGGGTGAGGCCACCGTTGAGCTGCGTGAAGTGGTGGTCCAGCCGCTGGACGGCGGTTTTCGCCCCGCCCATCAGGTTGATCAGGCCCTGGTAGTTGTAGGGCACCATCCACGTGTACTGCGACGGGTTGCCTTCGGTGTAGCCGCTGTCGCTCGACGGCACGACCGGCCACGCCCACGTGCCGGTGCTGCCGCGCGGCTGGATGTAGCCGGAGTCGGTGCCGAACACGTTCTGCCACCACTGGGCACGCTGCATGTACGTGGAGTACTTCGTCGTGTCGCCGACGGCCTTCGCGAACTGGGCCACCGCGAAGTCCGACGCCGAGTACTCGAGCGAGTCCGACGGGTCCTCGGTGACGTAGTGCCGGCTGACGTACCCGGACTGGCGCCCGCGGATCGCCTGGCCCTGCGCGGTGCCGCCGTTGGAGCTCTTGTCCATCAGCGTCAGCGCGGCGGCGGTGTCGAAGCCGCGGACGCCGAAGGCGTACATGCTGCCGACGACGATCGGTCCGGGGTCACCGGTCATCACGAAGTGCTCGTTGTTGTTGTGCGACCACTTGGGCAGCAGGCCGCCCTGCTGGCCGTCCAGCACCATCGACTTCGCGATGTCGCTCGCTTCGTTGGGCGCGAGGAGCCCGATCAGCGCGGCCCACGAGCGGTAGATGTCCCAGCCGGAGTAGTTCTGGTACACGGTGTGCGACGCGGTGTGGATCGCCTGGTCGAACCCGCGGTACTGGCCGTTCGTGTCGCTGGCGATGTTCGGGTTCTGGAACACGTGGTACAGCGCCGTGTAGAACTTCTGCAGGTCCGCCGCCGCGCCGCCGGTCACCTGGACGCGGTTGAGGATCGCGTTCCAGCTCGTGTCGGCCGCAGCGCGCGTCCCGGCGAAGTCGAAGCCGGGGTTCTCGGCGGCGAGGTTCGCCTGCGCGTTGGCCAGGCTGACGAACGAGATGCCGACCTTCGCCTGCACGGTCGCGTTGGTGGAGGTGTCGAAGGTGACGTAGCCGCCGGAGTTCGTGCCGCTGGTGCTCGCGGACCCGGCGTTCACCGTGCCGCCGAGCCAGGTGCCGAACCCGCTGGGCGCGCGGTCGAACTGGATCACGTAGAAGATCTGGTAGGTCTTGGACGAGCCGCAGAACCCGCCGCCGGTCGCCGTGCCGGTGAGCTGGCTGCCGCTGATGCTGACGGATCCGGTGCGGTTGCCGGTGGCGCTGCGGCTCGGGTTGACCAGCAGCCGCGCTGACGTCGTGTTCGGGTAAGTCAGCTTCATCGAGCCGGAGCGCTTGGTCGCGGACAGCTCGACGGTGGTGTTGTAGTTGTCGAGCTTGTTCTTGTAGTAGCCGGGCGCGGCCGACTCGTTCGCCTTCGTGTAGCGGCCGGCGTAGCCCGTCCAGCCGGTGCCCGGCGACGTCCCGATGGCGCCGGTGATCGGCAGCAGGCCGAGGTCTTCGTTGTTGGGGCAGCCGGCGCCGTTGAAGTGGGTGAGGCTGAACTCTTCGATGCTGGTGTCGCTGTAGCGGTAACCGGACGGCGACCCGGTCGGGGTGTCCGGGCTGAACTGCACCATGCCGAACGGCACGGCCGCGCCCGGGTAGGTGCTGCCGCCGGCGCCGCCGGGCACGGGGTTCGGGGAGTTGCTGTTGTCCGTGCCGATGAAGGGATTCACGTACTGCGTGAGGGCCTGCGTGTCGGCGCCGGCGGGCGCGGCGGGCAGCGCGACGAGCCCCGCTCCCCCGACGACCGCGGCGACCACGGCGGCGCGCAGCCGTCTGGCGAATGGTCCGGACATGAACCTTTCCTCTCCTTGCCGCACGCGCGTTCCGCTGGGCGACAACGTTGTCGGGCAAGCGAAGCAGGTGGTGACATCGTTGTCAGCACGGCTCGCGCCGCGCTGACGACGTTCTGGTGATCGAGGTGGTGCCGGAACTGGAGTGGCAGGACATGGTGGCACGGACGGACCCGGGCGCGGTAGCACCAAAAGTTTTGTTGCCCGGCAAGCAATCCGGGACCGGACCACTCAGCGCCGGTGGACCACTCGCCCGGCCGGCTCGCGCGGGACGGAACACCGAACTCGCGTGATCAGAGCCGGAACTCGCGTGTCCGGGGCCGGAACTCGCGAGTTCCGGCCCCGGACACGCGAGTCACGGTTCCCGTCACGCGAGATCCGGCCCGGATCACGGGGCCTGGACCACCCAGTGGTCGCCGAGGGCGGTCGTCGTGGCTTCGCCGTTCGTCAGCTCCGCGAGCCGGCTTTCGAACGCCGGGACCTCGTCCGGTGCCAAGCCGATCTCGAAGCGGGCCAGAGCGTCGAAGCGGGTCGCGTGGACCAAGTACCGCGACGCGCGCAGGTCGTTCTCGAGCCGGCCCGCGCGGTCGTAACTCACCGCCACTTCCACGAGCCTGAGACGCCGGTGTTCTAGTACACCAACCACTTCCAGTGCGTCCGAAACGGACTGACCGTAAGCGCGGATCAGCCCGCCCGCGCCGAGCAGCACTCCCCCGAAGTAACGCGTCACCACCGCGACCGTGTCCGTGACTTCGCGGCGGCGCAGCACTTCCAGCATCGGCGTGCCCGCGGTGCCGGCCGGTTCACCGTCGTCGCTGGAACGCCGGGTTCGCCCATCAGGCCCCAAAACGAACGCGTGGCAGTGGTGTCGCGCCCCCGGTTCGGCGCGCCGGCGGGCCGCGATGAACTCGCGCGCGGCCTCTTCCGACGTCACCGGGGCGAGCGCGCAGAGGAACCGGGACCGCTTGATCTCGACCTCGTGGACCCCGGATCGAGCCACGGAGAGATAACGATCAGTCATCGGACGAGTCCGCCATGCACCCAGCTTGCCACCCGGCGCGGGCGGCGCGACACGTGCCCCAGACCACTTGGGACGGACGTTTCCGCAGCTCAGAGCCGACTTCGACCGACAGACGGGAGCGCCGGCCCGGCATATGGGACTACCCCGGGGCCCGTCAACGCAAGCGTGGCATTTCCCACCCGGGGACAACGACGTATGTCGATAACAGCGAATTCACACTATCGTCATAAGACCCGGCGAACCCGGGAGTAACACCGCGCGCTCCGGCTGACCCCCACCACAGTGGTCCGTCTGTGCGCGCAAGCAGGACCGACATGTTCGGCTGCCCAGCGCTGTGCGGCCTCCCAGATGACCCGCGTCCGGTTTCCGAGCATCGACGCCCGGCCGACGCTTCGCGGCATCTTGCATTCAGACCACGCCGACAACAGCAACTGTTCTCGACTGACCATCGCGGTACCGGACCACTTCGTTAACCGGTTCAGCTCGAACCACTCGATGAGGTGAGTACCGGTCGCGCCAACGCCTTGGGAGGCGGCCAGCCGTGACCCACCGTGCCCGTTCCCTGTCCCGCACGGGGCAGCAGCTCAGCAACGCCGAGGCCGAGGGCCTCTACCGGAGCGACTTCGAACACGACGCCTGCGGTGTCGCCTTCGTCGCCGACCTCACCGGCCGCCGAGATCACGCGATCGTCGCGAAGGCCCTGGTCGCGTTGCGCAACCTGGAACATCGCGGGGCGCGGGGCGCCGAACCGGACACCGGCGACGGCGCCGGCCTGCTGATCCAGATCCCGGACGAGTTCTACCGGGAGGTCGTGGACTTCGAGCTCCCCGAGCCCGGCACCTACGCCGTCGGCACGGCTTTCCTGCCGCAGGACGAAAAGCGCCGCGGCCGGGCCATGACGACCATCGAGCGCATCGCCGCCGAGGAGGACATGCGCGTCCTCGGCTGGCGCGAGCTGCCCGTGCACACCGAGCACTGCGGGCCGACCGCGGCCGAGACCATGCCGCACTTCACGCAGCTGTTCCTCACCGCGCGGCGCCCGAAGCCGGAGCATTCGGACCCGCTGCACATCGAGCGCAGCGCGTTCTGCGTCCGCAAGCGCGCCGAGCACGAACTCGTCGAGGACGACGTCTACTTCCCGAGCCTGTCTTCGCGCACGATCGTCTACAAAGGAATGCTCACCGAGCCCCAGGTCGAGCGGTTCTTCGCCGACCTGACCGACGAGCGCGTCACCAGCGCCATCGGCCTCGTGCACTCCCGCTTCTCCACCAACACCTTCCCGTCGTGGCCGCTCGCGCACCCGTACCGCTACGTCGCGCACAACGGCGAGATCAACACCCTGCGCGGCAACCGCAACTGGATGGACGCCCGCGAAGCCCTCCTCGAAACCGACCTGGTCCCGGGCGACCTCAAGCGGATCTACCCGGTCATCACGCGCGGCGCCAGCGACTCGGCGAGCTTCGACGAGGTGCTGGAGCTGCTCCACCTCGGCGGCCGGTCCCTGCCGCACGCGGTTCTCATGATGATCCCGGAAGCCTGGGAGAACCACCAGGAAATGGACCCGGCGCGACGCGCCTTCTACGAGTTCCACTCGACGCTCATGGAGCCGTGGGACGGCCCGGCGCTCGTCGCCTTCACCGACGGCAGCCAGATCGGGGCTGTGCTCGACCGCAACGGCCTGCGCCCCGGCCGGTACTGGGTGACCGACGACGGCCTCGTCGTGCTCGCCTCCGAGGTCGGCGTGCTCGACATCGACCCGGCGACGATCGTCCGGAAGGGACGCCTCGAGCCCGGCCGGATGTTCCTCGTGGACACCGTCGAGGGCCGGATCGTCGAGGACGACGAGATCAAGACCGAACTGGCCACCGCGCACCCGTACGACGAGTGGGTCGAAGCCGGCTTGGTGAACCTCGAGGACCTGCCCGAGCGCGACCGCGAAGTGCCGCTGCACGCCGCGCTCGTGCGCCGCCAGCAGGCGTTCGGCTACACCGAGGAAGAGCTCGAAGCCATCCTCGAGCCGATGGCCCGCACCGGCGCGGAGCCAATCGGCTCGATGGGCAACGACTCGCCGATCGCGACGCTGTCCAGCCGACCGCGGCTGATCTTCGACTACTTCATCCAGCTGTTCGCCCAGGTGACCAACCCGCCGCTGGACGCCATCCGCGAGGAGCTCGTCACCGCGCTCGGCACCCAGATCGGCGCCGAGCCGAACCTCCTGGTGGGCAACGCCGCCAGCTGCCGCCGGATCGCGCTGCCGTTCCCGGTGCTCGACAACGACCAGCTCGCCAAGCTCGTGCACGTCAACGACGACGGCGACCTGCCGGAGTTCCAGGCCGTCACCGTGCTCGGCCGCTACAACGTCCACGGCGGCGGCGAGGCGCTGGTCCAGCGCCTCGACGAGATCCGCGCCGAGGTGTCGGAGGCGATCGAGGACGGCGCGCGGCTGATCGTGCTGTCCGACCGCGGGGTCGACGAGCACCACGCGCCGATCCCCTCGCTGCTGCTGACCGGCGCGGTGCACCACCACCTCGTCCGCGAGAAGACGCGCACGCAGGTCGGTCTCATCGTCGAGGCCGGCGACGCGCGCGAGGTGCACCACATCGCGCTGCTCATCGGCTACGGCGTCGCCGCGGTCAACCCGTACCTCGCGATGGCGACCGTCGAGGAGATGGCCCACCAGGGCCTGATCCCGGGCGTGACGCCGAAGGAAGCGACGTACAACCTGATCAAGGCGCTCGGCAAGGGCGTCCGCAAGACGATGTCCAAGATGGGCGTCTCGACCGTCGCGTCCTACACCGGCGCGCAGATCTTCGAGGCGATCGGGCTCGGCGACGAGGTCATCGAAAACTGCTTCACCGGCACGACGTCCCGCCTCGGCGGGGTCGGTTTCGAGACGCTCGCCGAGGAGGTCGCCAAGCGGCACGCGTACGCGTTCCCGGCCGACGGCGTCCGTCCCGCCCACCGCGAGCTGGAGACCGGCGCGGACTACCAGTGGCGCCGCGAGGGCGAGCCGCACCTGTTCAACCCGCAGACGGTGTTCAAGCTGCAGCACTCCACGCGGTCCGGGAAGTACGAGATCTTCAAGGAGTACACGAAGGCCGTCGACGACCAGGCCGAGAAGCTGCTGACGCTGCGCGGGCTGTTCGACTTCGAGTACGGCAAGCGGGCACCGGTGCCGATCGACGAGGTCGAACCGGTCTCGGAGATCGTCAAGCGGTTCGCCACCGGCGCGATCTCCTACGGCTCGATCTCGATGGAGATGCACCAGACCCTCGCCATCGCGATGAACCGCCTCGGCGGGAAGTCCAACACCGGTGAGGGCGGCGAAGACGCCGAACGGCTCTACGACCCGGAGCGCCGAAGCGCCGTGAAGCAGGTCGCCAGCGGCCGGTTCGGCGTCACGAGCGAGTACCTCGTCAACGCCGACGACATCCAGATCAAGATGGCGCAGGGTGCCAAGCCCGGCGAAGGCGGGCAGCTGCCCGGCGCGAAGGTGTACCCGTGGATCGCGAAGACGCGGTTCTCGACGCCGGGCGTCGGCCTCATCTCGCCGCCGCCACACCACGACATCTACTCGATCGAGGACCTGGCGCAGCTGATCCACGACCTCAAGAACGCCAACCCGAAGGCCCGCATCCACGTGAAGCTGGTGTCCGAGGTCGGCGTCGGCACGGTCGCGGCGGGTGTCTCGAAGGCGCACGCCGACGTCGTGCTCATCTCGGGCCACGACGGCGGCACGGGCGCGTCACCGCTGTCGTCCATCAAGCACGCGGGCGGCCCGTGGGAGCTCGGCCTGGCCGAGACGCAGCAGACGCTGCTGGCCAACCGGCTGCGCGACCGGATCGTGGTGCAGACCGACGGCCAGCTCAAGACCGGCCGCGACGTCGTCATCGCGGCGCTGCTCGGCGCCGAGGAGTTCGGCTTCGCGACCGCGCCGCTGGTGGTGTCGGGCTGCATCATGATGCGCGTCTGCCACCTCGACACGTGCCCGGTGGGCGTCGCGACGCAGAACCCGAAGCTGCGCGAGAAGTTCAGCGGCAAGGCCGAGTACGTCGTCAACTTCTTCGAGTTCATCGCCCAGGAGGTCCGCGAGTACCTGGCGGAGCTGGGCTTCCGGTCGATCGCCGAGGCCGTCGGCCACGCCGAGTTCCTCGACAAGCGCAAGGCCGTCGACCACTGGAAGGCGGCCGGGCTGGACCTGTCGCCGATCTTCCACGTGCCCGACATGGCGCCCGCCGGCCTGCGCCTGCAGCAGACGCTGCAGGACCACGGGCTCGAGAAGGCACTCGACAACACGCTGATCCAGCTCGCCGAGGGGGCGTTGAACTCCGGCGACAAGGTGCGGCTGGAACTGCCCGTCCGCAACGTCAACCGGACCGTCGGCACGATGCTCGGCTCGGAGCTGACCCGGCGGTGGGGCGGCGAGGGCCTGCCCGACGACACCATCGACGTCACCTTCACCGGGACCGCCGGTCAGTCGTTCGGCGCGTTCGTGCCGAAGGGCATCACGCTGCGGCTCTACGGCGACGGCAACGACTACGTCGGCAAGGGCCTCTCCGGCGGCCGGCTGATCGTGCGCCCGCCGAAGGAGGCGCGGATCGCCGCCGAGGACCACATCATCGCCGGCAACGTGATCGCCTACGGCGCCACCAGCGGCGAGATCTTCATCCGCGGCAAGGTCGGCGAGCGGTTCTGCGTGCGCAACTCGGGCGCGCTGGCCGTCGTCGAAGGCGTCGGCGACCACGGCGGCGAGTACATGACCGGCGGTCGGATGGTCGTGCTCGGCCCGATCGGGCGCAACTTCGCGGCCGGCATGTCCGGCGGCATCGCCTACGTGCTGGACCTGCCCGCGCACCGCGTCAACCCGGAGATGGTCGACCTCGACCCGCTCGACTCCGAGGACGCGGACTTCCTGCGCGAGACGCTGGAAAAGCACTACGACGAAACGGAATCCGCCGTCGCGCGGGAACTGCTGGCCGACTGGGACGCGGGCGTCGACCGCTTCGGGAAGGTCATGCCGAAGGACTACAAGCGCGTGCTCGCCGCCCAGGTGCAGGCCGAGCGCGACGGGCGCGACGTGAACGAGGCGATCATGGAGGCCGCACATGGCTGACCCCAAGGGCTTTCTGACCACCACCCGCGAAGAGCCGAAGCGCCGTCCGGTCGACCTGCGGCTGATGGACTGGCGCGAGGTCTACGAGGACTTCGCGTCGACGAAGCTGGAGAAGCAGGCCGGCCGCTGCATGGACTGCGGCATCCCGTTCTGCCACCAGGGCTGCCCGCTCGGGAACCTCATCCCGGAATGGAACACCCTGGTGTGGCGGGAAGACTGGCAGCAGGCCATCGAACGGCTGCACGCGACCAACAACTTCCCGGAGTTCACCGGCACGCTGTGCCCGGCGCCGTGCGAAACCGCGTGCGTGCTCGGGATCAACGACGACCCGGTGACGATCAAGCGCGTCGAGATCTCCATCGTCGACCGCGCCTTCGAAGAGGGCTGGGTGACGCCGCAGCCGCCCACCGCGAAGACCGGCAAGAAGGTCGCGGTCGTCGGGTCCGGCCCGTCGGGTCTTGCCGCGGCGCAGCAGCTCACGCGCGCGGGCCACAGCGTCGTGGTCCTCGAGCGGGCCGACAAGATCGGCGGGCTGCTGCGCTACGGCATTCCCGAGTTCAAGATGGAGAAGCACCGCCTCGACCGGCGTCTCGCGCAGATGGAGGCCGAAGGGACGGAGTTCCGCACCTCGGTGAACGTCGGCGTCGACGTCACCGCGGCCGAGCTGCAGTCGTCGTACGACGCCGTGGTGCTGGCCGGGGGTGCGACCGACTGGCGCGACCTGCCGATCCCCGGCCGGGAGCTCGACGGCATCCACCAGGCGATGGAGTTCCTGCCGCCGGCCAACCGGGTCGCTTCGGGCGAGCTTTCCGAGTCGCCCTACTCGGCCGCGGGCCTGGACGTCGTCGTCATCGGCGGCGGCGACACGGGCGCGGACTGCGTCGGGACGTCGCACCGTCAGGGCGCTCGTTCGGTGACGCAGCTGGAGATCATGCCCAAGCCGCCGGAGACCCGGTCCGACGCCCACCCGTGGCCGACGTACCCGATGATCTACCGGGTGTCCTCGGCGCACGAAGAGGGCGGCGAGCGGATGTACGCGGTGAACACCCAGGAGTTCCTGGGCGACTCCGCCGGGCGCGTCCGGGCCCTGAAGCTGGTCGAGGTGCGCAACGAGGGCGGCAAGTTCGTCCCCGTCGAAGGGTCGGAGCGCGAGCTGCCCGCGCAGCTCGTCCTGCTCGCGATGGGCTTCCTCGGACCGCAGAAGAAGGGCCTGCTCGAGGACCTCGGCGTCGAGCTGGACGCGCGCGGCAACGTGGCGCGCGACAAGGCCTTCAAGACGAGCCTGGACAACGTCTTCGTGGCCGGCGACATGGGCCGCGGCCAGTCCCTGATCGTCTGGGCGATCGCGGAGGGCCGCAGCGCCGCGGCCGGCGTCGACGCCTACCTGACCGGGCGCGAGGTGCTGCCCCGGCCGATCGCGCCGACGGACCGGCCGCTCGCGTAAGACCCGGCGCCGGCGGAGGTGTCACTGTCGCCACCTCCGCCGGCGCTGTCCCACTTTCAGCCGTAGTAACCCTTTTCGAGGTCGTCCAGCAGCCCGGGGTGCGCCGGCTGCCAGCCGAGCAGCTCCCGGGTCAGTTCGGCGGACGCCGGCTGGTCGATCGCCAGGAGCGCGCCGAGGAAGCCGAGTTCGTCGGCTTCGACGGACGTGACCGGCAGGCCGAGCCGGCGGCCGACCACCTCCGCGACGTCGCGGATGGCCACGCCCTCGTCGCCCACCGCGTGCAGCACGGAACCCGCGGGCGCTTGCTCCAGCGTCAGGCGGAAGAGGTGGGCCGCGTCCAGGACGTGCACCGCCGGCCAGCGGGCCGTCCCGTCGCCGACGTAGGCCGCGATGCCCTTCTGCCGCCCCGCGTCGACGAGCCGCGCGATGAGCCCGTGGGCGTCCCCTTCGCCGTGCACCGAGCGCGGGAGCCGGACGAGGGACGCGCGGACGCCGCGGTCCGTCGTCGCGAGAACGGCGCGGGCGATGTCCGCCCGGCCGGCCACCGGGCCCCCGAAGACGGCTTCGTCCTGCTCGGTCGCCGCGCGCCCGGCCGTGAACGGCGTCCCCGAGGCGGCGACGAACGCCTTGCCGTCGAGCACGGCCGTCATGGCGTCGACGGCGGCCGCGTCGGTCCGGATCGCGGCGTCCATCCGGCTGAAGTCGTGGCCGAAGGCGAGGTGGACGACGCCGTCGACGTTTTCGGCTCCGGTTTTGAGCGTTTCGAGATCGGCCAGGTCGCCGCGGAGCACGTCGGCGCCCATCTTTTCGACGGCCGCCGCGGCCGCGTCCGATCGGGCGAGGCCGACGACCTGGTGGCCGGCGTCGAGCAGCTCGGGCACGAGGGCCGAGCCGATCCAGCCGTTCGCACCGGTGACGAAGACACGCATGAGAACCTCCCTGTGATGACACTTGGTGCCGTCAAGCTACCACGTCTGACGGCACCGGGTGTCATCGCTTAAGCTGGAGGCATGAGCCGCTGGGAGCCGAACGCACGCGAGCGGCTGGTGCGCGCCGCGGTGGAGTCGTTCCTCGAACGCGGCTACGACGAGGTGACGGTCGCGGAGATCACCGAGCGCGCCGGCCTGACCAAGCGGACGTTCTTCCGGCACTTCACCGACAAGCGCGAGGTGCTGTTCGCGGGCCAGGACATCCTGAGCCGCATCTTCGCGGAGGCGATCGCCGCCGCCCCCACCTCGGCGACCCCGATCGAGGCGATCTCGGCCGCGCTGACGGCCACCGAGACGGCGTTCGGCCCGGACCACCGCGAGTGGGCGCGCAAGGTCCAGACGGTCGTCGCGGGCCACACCGACCTGCGCGAGCGCGAACTGTTGAAAAAGGCCAAGCTCCGCGCCGCGATGGCCGACGCGCTGCGAGAGCGTGGCGTCCCCGACCCGGCGGCGAGCCTGGCCGCCGAGATCGGCGGGCTGGCGTTCACGACGGGCTTCGCCCGCTGGGTGGCCCCGGCGAACGAACGGGACTTCGGCGAAGTGGCCCGGGAAGCCCTGTCGGAACTCGTGGAGGCGACGGCCAAGCTCGGTTGAGCTTCACCGAGTCTGATCTTCGTTCTGCCGGTCGCCGGCCCGCTGGTCGTCGGTCTCGCGGCTCCTCGTGACGGCCTGCACCACGAGGTAGCCCGCGGCGGCGAAGGGGATCACGAAGATGATCCACGGGAAGGAGAAGGTCCCGCTCGTCTGGTTGGCGACGTAGATCGCGTAGCCGATCAGGAGAACTCCGCTGACGACGGCCCAGAACCGTTCGGACGCCTTGATCTTGGGCGCGAAGGCGACCCCGACCATGACGACGCCGCTGAGCAGGCTGAAAACTTCGTAGGCGCTCATGACAATTCCTTTCCTGGTGGGTTCAGCGGGGCAGGGTGCTGCCCTTGGGGCCGTGGCTGTGCGAAACGAGCTTGGCGAAGCAGTGGTCGGCGTCGAGGTGCTCGGCGACGCACCAGGCGTTGGCCTCGGCGCCGGAACCGAACGAGCGGCTCGCCACCGTGACCCAGAAGTCGCCCTTGGTGTAGCTCGTGTAGTCGCCGGACCAGAGCAGCAGGGCCGACGGGTACGACTGGCGGGTCGAGGTGAAGTCGGCCCAGATCGCGCGGTAGTCGTAGGTCCTTCCGTCCGCGACCAAGCCGTGGTTCTTCGACGACAGCTGCGGAACCCACTGACCCGCCAGGACTTCCACCTGGGTCCGGTCGGTGTCCACCTGCTGCCGGAGCGTGCTCTGGGCGGATGTCTCGTCGCCGGCCGAGGTCGTCGGTGCCGACGACGTCGGTGGCTCGGTGTAGGTGTACGGCACGGACGCCGTCGACGTCGTGGGCGTCGAATAGCCGTAGCTCCCGTAGCCGCCGTCCGCCCGGGTGCTGCCGCCGCCGGTGCCCGCGTAGCTCGTCGTCCCGATGCCGAGCGGGTGCCCGCAGACCTCCGCGGTCCCGGCCGTGGCGCGCTCCAGCTCGAAGCCGTTCGTCCGGTCGGCGTCGGAGATCCGCTCCAGCGCGGCGGCGTCCGCGCTCAGCCCGCCGCCCTGGTACCGGCCGGCCAGATCCCCCAGATCGCCGGCACTCGAGAAAACGGCGTTGTCGAACAACCCGCTCGAGGTCAGGAATTCCTGACCCAGTTCATCGAATTGGGTGCACAGCGCCCGCCGGTCGACCGGGCCGGTGGCACAGCCCGCGACCCCGATCACCCCGCTCACGATCGCGATCAGCACGACCGGCTGCCAACGTCCTGATTTCATTTCCGCCTCCCGCGTTCTCGGGGCGGATGTCGGCGGCCGCGGGAATTCCGCTACCGGGTCCGGCGGAACTGACGTGGAAATGACCGGTAACCGAATACGCGAAAGCGGGGCGAAAGGTGATTCGCCGCCGCTCAGCCGTCCAGGAGAGCGCTTCCCAGCGGGGTGAGCGAATGCAGCACGGTGTTGCGCTCGCGGTGCGTGATGATCAGCCCGGCGCGCCGCAGCACCGTGGTGTGCTTGCTGACCGCCGACGGCGTGACCCCCAGCCGCGCCGCCAGCTCGGACGTCGAGCAGCCCACCTCCAGGACCGTCAGCGCGGCCGCGCGGGTCGGGCCCAGCAGCTCCGCCAGCGCCTTGCCCGACGCCTTGCGCGCGCCACGCCCGAAGCCCGCGGGCGGCGCGGCCTGGCGGACGCACGGGTAGTGCAGCCGCGGCGTGCCGCCCGGGGCCGCGGGGACCAGGGCCGCGCACACCGAAAAGTACGTCGGCACCAGCAGCAGGCCGGTGCCCTCCGACGGGACCGTGCCCGGGATCCGGTCTTCGGTCTCCAGGATCGGCGCCTCCCAGCGCACCAGCGGGCGGAGGCCGGTCAGCAGCGCGTCGACACCGCCGTGGAGCAGCAGCTGCGTGCGCATCCCGAGGTCGGCGTCCACCTGGCCGGACACCGTGTCCCAGCCCGGGGCGAGCGCGAGCTCGTGGTATTCACGCATGGCCTGGACCAGCCGCGGAAGACCCGCGGTGTCGCCGTCCGCCAGCGCGGCGGCCCACGACGGCAGGTCGTGATCGGCCGGCGCCGTGCGCAACGCCGTCTTCAGGCTCACCGAATCGGTCTTGAGCACCGCCGTGAGCCCGGACTCCAGCTCGTAGCGCCCCGCCGCGGGCAGCAGGAACTCCGGGATCGGCGCGTCCGGCCGGCAGAGCCACATGAGCACCGCGGCCGAGTCGGGCAGGCTCTGCCACACGCGGTAGCGCCACCGGTTGAACGCCGCCGAAGCCGCCGCGCGGCCGCCGTCCCGCCGTTGCAGGACCTGCAGGCTCGCGGCGAGCTCGCCCATCGGATCGGCCGCGGCCGCGAGCCCGACGCGGACGAGGTCCCGCAACGTCAGCTCGATGCGCACGTGCTCCCCCTGGTGTCTGCCCGTCTATCGGCGCCGCATCCGTTCCGTTACACGCCTGACGTGCGTTCTGTCCCCTCGCGGAAATGACCTCGACGACGGCGGGAGCGCACTGAATGATGGTTTCGGAGACCGCTTTCGGGGGTTTGACGGTCTCGACGAGGGGGATTCGCCGGCACGTCCTCGCGCCGGGTCCACGGTGGCCCGGGGCCGGTTCGCGCCTGCCTTCTTCCTTCGTGACCACGGGTGAACCGACGAAAAGGGGAACGATGACGAAGATGAAGCGGCTGATGGTGACGGTCGCCGCGGCGGCGGGGCTGTTCGGCCTCGTGTCCGTCCCGCAGGCCGGCGCGGCGCCGGCTCCGGCCGAGGGGCAGGGAACCGCGGTTTCGGCGCTCGCCGGCGGGATCAAGCTGCGGCCGGCGAAGGTCGGTGCCGCGCACCGGTCCACCGCCGGGGTCGCGGGCGCGCAGGTCGCCGAGGCCGACGCCTACCTGATCGAGTCGGCCGCGTTCGGCCGTTGCTGGGACGGGGACCTGGGCACCATCGGCGCCAACGGCACGAAGATGCAGCTGTGGGACTGCGACGTGTACGCCGCGAACCAGGCGTTCTACATCACCCGCATCCCGGAGGGCTACCTGCGCTTCCAGAACGTGCAGAGCGGCCGGTACCTCGACGCCGACCTCGGCACGGCCGGCGCCAACGGCACCAAGATCCAGCTGTGGGACTACCGCGCCGGCGCCAAGAACCAGTGGTGGGCCGACACCGTGAACCCGGAGGGCTACCTGCGGCTGCAGAGCCCGCAGAACAACCGGTACCTGACCGGCGAGGGTTCGGTCGGCGCCAACGGCACGCGGCTGCAGCTGTGGGACTACATCGCCGGTGGCAAGTCGCAGTGGTGGTACTGAGCCACTTCCGGCCGAAGCACTGAGTCACTGAGGCACTGATCGGAAACGCGGGTCCCGGACAGGGCCCGCGTTTCCGTTGCCGGCGAACGGTTCCACGGGTGGGAAGAGCCGTTCACCGCGCGGGCCCGTGGCTCACCGCTCCACCAGGCGGTCCAAGGCCAGCAACCCCGCTCCCAGCCGCCCGGCCTCGTCGCCCAGCTTCGCGATCCGCAGCTCCGGCATCCGCTGGAACGTCAGGTGTGAAGCCAGCCACTCCCGCACCGGCTCCAGCACGTAGTCCGCCGCCGTGAACAACCCGCCTCCGAGGACGATCACCTCCGGCCCCAGCAGCGTCAGCAACGTGCGGATCCCGTGGCCCAGACCATCGAGCGCGTCCTGCACCACCGCCACGGCGACCTCGTCCCCGTGGCGGGCCCGCTCGACGACCTCGCGGGCGCCGTCGACCGCGCGGCCGGTGCGTTCGGTGTAGCGGCGGGCGATCGCCGCCGCCGAGGAAATCGCCTCCAGGCAGCCGATCGCGCCGCAGCCGCACTTGCCGGGGTGGCCGACGTCGATGTGCCCGACCTCGCCCGCCTGCCCGTGCGCGCGGTGGATCCGGCCGTCGAGCAGCAGCGCGGCCGCGATCCCGGTCCCGACCGGGATGAACGCCGCGTTCGTCGCGCCCTGCCCCGCGCCGACGCGGAACTCGGCGATGCCGCCCGCGGTGACGTCGTGCCCGAACGCCACCGGCAGCCCGAGCCGGTCTTCCAGCAGCTCGCCGAAGGGGACCTCGCGCCAGTCGAGGTTGGCCGAGAAATGGCAGACGCGGGTCTCCTCGTCCACGATCCCGGGCACGACGACGCCGACCGCGGCCGGCGCCCCGATACCGGCCTGCGAGGTCAACGCGGCCACGATGTCCGCGACCTGCGCGGCCAATGCCGTGCCGTCCGCGCTGCGCGCCGTCTCCGCGCGCAGCGCCGCCTGGGGCTGGAGCTGCTCGTCCAGCAACGCCGCCTTGATCGTCGTCCCGCCCACATCGAGGGCCGCCACCATTCGAGTCACCGCGGCATTGTCACATTGACGGAGCCCGAACGGCGGACCTACGCTCAACCGGCCAGACGAGGAGATTCCGGAACGCGGTGCAAGTCCGCGCGGTCGCGCCACTGTGACCCCCGCCAGGGGGAAGCCAGACCCGGATCCCTTCGTGCAGTCCCCGATGAGGCCGCGAAAGCCCGAGGAGGCCACGCTCATGTCCCACACGGCAGCTCCCGCCGTCCCGCTCCCGATCCGCATCCCGATCCGTGAGATCGTGCCGTGGGCGGTGTTCGTGGTGCTCCTCGCGCTGATCGCGCTGTACTTCGTCAGCGCCGAGCAAGGCGCGTTCGCGGTCTTCGCGAACAACTACGTCCACGAGTTCGTGCACGACGGCCGGCACCTGCTGGCCTTCCCCTGCCACTGAGCGGCGGCACGACCTCCCATGATGAAGACCCTGCTGGTCCGCGGCATGCTCGCGGGCCTGATCGCCGGCGTGCTCGCGTTCGGTTTCGCCTACGCCTTCGGCGAGCCGTCCGTCACCACCGCCATCGGCCTCGAAGAGTCCGGTGGCCACACCCATTCCCATTCCCACGACGCGGGCGCCACTCCCGCGCCGGCGGAAGAACCTGAAGAAGAGCTCGTCCCCAGGGACATCCAGAGCACCGTCGGGCTGCTCACCGGCGTCGTGGTCTACGGCGTCGCGATCGGCGGACTGCTCTCGCTCGCCTTCGCGTTCGCCCAGGGCCGCCTCGGCACCCTCCGCCCTCGCGTGACGGCGCTGCTGCTCACCGGCGGCGCGTTCGCCGTGGCGTTCCTGGTGCCGTTCCTGAAGTATCCGGCCAACCCGCCGGCGGTGGGCCAGCCGGGCACGATCGGCTCGCGCACCGAGCTGTACTTCGGGTTCGTCGCGGTGTCGCTGCTGGTGGGCATCCTCGCGACGGTGTCCGGCCGCAAGCTCGCGGACCGCTTCGGCGCCTGGAACGGCTTCCTCCTGGCCGCGGCGGGCTACCTCGTCGTGATCGGCGTGGTGGCCTGGCTGATGCCGGCGGTCGACGAGGTCCCGGCGGACTTCCCGGCCTCGACGCTGTGGAGCTTCCGCACGGCGTCGGTCGGCACCCAGGTGACGCTGTGGCTGGCGCTGGGCCTGGCGTTCGGCGCGCTTGCGGAGAAGTCGCTCACCAGGAAGGCCGCCGTCACCGCATCGTGACCTCGTGACCGGCAACCGTCCGGCCCCTTCAGGCGTGGTGCGGTGGACGACGAGGGGGCAACGGTGGCGAACCCGGCGACGATCCGGCTGACGATCAAGGTCGTGTTCATGACCTTGGCGCTCATGGCGCTCACGCCGATCGGGGCAGACTGGCTGACCTCGGTCGGCGTGGGCGAGTGGACGGCCGTCTGGGTGGTGGTCACCGTGCCTTTCGCGGTGCTGCTGATCGGTACTCTGTACTGGCTGCGCACCGGGAAGCGGTCGCCCTGGGCACAGTTCCTGCCGTATTGGGTGAGCGGTCCGGGGATCGTTCTCGGTTTGTGCGGCCTGGTCACCGGGGCGGCGTCGCGAGGGCACGTGTTCGTGCTGGTCTTCATGGCGGTCCCGGCCGCGATCGTCCTGCTGGGTCTCACCCGCGAAGTGCGTCGAGCGGACGCCCGGCTGCACCCGGACGTGGCGGCGAAGCCGGACAGCGGGCTCGAGGACCCGTTGCGCTAGGGCGCGCCGGGCGGGACGAACGGCAGGTCCTTCGGCGCGCCCAGCTCCAGGAGGGTGCGCAGGGCCGCCGTGTCCAGGTGCTCGCCGATCGCGTCGGCCAGCTTTTCCAGCATCTCCTCGCGGAGGTCGGCGAAGCCGGGCGCGTCCGCCGACGGCGTCCAGCCGACCCCGGCCTGGGCCGCCGCTTCCGTGAGCCACGCGCGGCGGAAGTCGTCGTTCTCGAAGGCGCCGTGCCACATCGTGCCCCAGACCGGGCCCTGGCGTACGCCGTCCAAAAAGGACTCCTGCGCCGATGCCATCGTCACCGAGCCGTGGTGGATCTCGTACGCGTCGACGCGGGTGCCGCGCCACTCCCCCGACGGGCGGGCGAGCACTTTCTCTTCGGCGAACGCGACCCGCGCCGGCAGCAGGCCGAGGCCCGGTACCGCGCCGGCCCCGGACTCGACGTCGTCCACAATGGACTCGGCGAGCATCTGGTAGCCGCCGCAGATGCCGAGCACGGGCCGGCCCGCCGCGGCGCGGGCGGCCACCGCCGTGTCGAGACCGCGGTCGCGCAGCCAGGCGAGGTCGGCCACGGTGGCGCGCGAGCCGGGCAGCACCACGACGTCCGCCGCCGCGACGGTGTCGGGGTCGGCCGTGAGCGTCACGGTGACGCCGGGTTCGGCGGCGAGGGCGTCGACGTCGGTGGCGTTGGACGCACGCGGGAAGCGCACGACGGCCACCGCCAGCCCCCGGCCGTGGGCCTCGCGGCGCCAGCCCGCGGCGGCGAGGGCGTCCTCGGAGTCGATCCAGACGCGGTCGAGCCACGGGAGCACGCCCAGCACCGGCCGGCCGGTCACCTTCTCGAGGCTGTCCAGGCCGGGCCGCAGCAGGCCGACGTCGCCGCGGAACTTGTTGACCACCCAGCCGGCGACGAGTGCCTGGTCCTCGGCGGAGAGCAGGGCGAGGGTGCCGAACATGGCGGCCAGGACACCCCCGCGGTCGATGTCGCCGACAACGAGCACGGGCAGCCCGAACCGCCGCGCGAGCCCCAGGTTGACGTAGTCGCCGCCGCGCAGGTTGATCTCGGCGGGACTGCCGGCGCCTTCGCAGACGACGACGTCGTAGCGGGAGCTGAGGTCTTCGTAGGCCGCGAAGGCGATCTCGGCGAGCCCGGCGCGGCCGGTGGCGTACTCGCCGGCTTCGAGGGTCCCGAAGGGTTTCCCGAGCGCGACGACGTGACTGCGCCGATCACTGCCGGGCTTGAGCAGCACAGGATTCATGGCGGCTTCGGGCTCGACCCGCGCGGCGCGCGCCTGCAGCCACTGGGCGCGCCCGATCTCGGCCCCGTCGGCGCAGACCATGGAGTTGTTGGACATGTTCTGCGCTTTGAAGGGGGCGACGCGGACGCCCTGGCGGGCAAGCCACCGGCAGACCCCGGCGGTGACGAGGCTCTTGCCTGCATCGGACGTCGTCCCGGCGATCAGGAGGCCGCTCATCGAGCAGTCCCCGCGGCGGCCACGACCGCGGATGCGGAACGGGTCACCAGCGTTCGCCCGCGGTCCGAACGTCGCGAATCCCAGCCGAGCGCACCCGCCCATCGACTTCGCCAGGTTCCCGTGCGCGCGGCGGTCTTCCACGGACGCCTCGGTGTCTTGAATGAGTCATTCAAGACCTGGGAGGTCCTGAATGACTCATTCAAGACACTCGGCGGTGCCATCGCGACCGTCACCGGCCGCGCCGCCCCGACTTTGCCGGGCCGCACCCAAGACAGGGCGGGGGCTGCCGCCCCGGCGGCCACCACCACCGCGGCCACCCCCACCAGCCGGGACAGCCGCACCGCTCTCCTCAGGTCGACCGGCTCCGGATCGCGTCCCTCACCCAGCCGTGCCCGGCTCTCCACTTCGCCGCCGTAGCTGTTCGTCCCGCCGAGGCGGATGTCCAGCGCCCCCGCGAACGCCGCCTCGACCTGGCCCGCGTTCGGGCTCGGGTGCTGCCCGCCGTCGCGGCGCCAGACCCGCCACGCGCCTCGCGTGCGGCCTCCCGCCAGCGGCGCGCACAACGCCGTGAGCGCCGCTCCGAGCCGCGACGGCACCAGGTTGGCCACGTCGTCGGCCCGCGCCGCGGCCCACCCGAAGCGGCGGTAGCGCGGTGACCGGTACCCGACCATCGCGTCGAGCGTGTTGAGCGCGCGGTAGCCGAGCAGCCCGGGCATCCCGGCGACCGCGCCCCAGAACAACGGCGCCACCACGGCGTCCGAGGTGTTCTCGGCGATCGACTCGGTCGCCGCGCGGGTCAGCTCGGCGGAGTCGAGCGTCGTCGCGTCGCGCGCGCAGAGGTGCGAGAGCCGTGTACGCGCCGAAGGTACTTCGCCCGCTTCGAGCAAGCGGGCCATTTCGGCGCCTTCGGCGGCGAGGCCGCGTCCGCCGAGCACTACCCACGTACACGTCGCAGTGAGCGCGAAGCGTGCGAAGGGACGTCGCCGTGTCGCCGTCTGAAGCGCGACGCCGAGGCCGACAGCACCGAAGGCGCACAACCCCGCGTACGCGGCTCCGCGCGGCTTCGAGTCCGTCCACAGGACGCGTTCGAGGCGCCCCGCCGCCGAACCGAAGAGCGCGACCGGGTGCCCCCGTCGGGGGTCGCCGAACAGGGTGTCGGCGACATATCCGGTCACGAGTCCGGCCGCGGTTGTCCCTAGACGGAGTGGCACGTGGCGCACGGTAGCGCGTGCACCACAATGCCGGGTATGACTGTGCCCAACGCCGCCTCCGCGGGAAAGAGAACGTCGGCGGAGCCCAACGCCTCTTCCACGGGCAAGAAACCGTCGGCGGGGCTGACGTCCCGGCTCGCCGGCTACCTCGAGACACTGGCACGCGCCCTTCGCCGGTACGGACGCGACGACAGCAAGGTGCTGGTCCTCGGTGGCGTCCGTTCGGGGAAGTCCCGGCACGCCGAGCGGCTCGCCGCCCACCACTCGCACCTCGTCTACGTCGCGCCCGGCCTTCCCGCGAGCGACGACGATCCCGAGTGGGCCGCGCGCGTGGCCGCGCACCAGGCGCGGCGGCCGGCGCACTGGAAGACCGTCGAGACCACGGACCTGGCGGGCACCCTCCGCAACGCGACCGAGCCGCTGCTGATCGACTGCCTCGGCACCTGGCTCTCCCGCGTGCTGGACGACGTCGGCGCGTGGCGGCAGAAGCCGGGCTGGGAGCACCGGCTGGACGACCGGCTCGAGGACTTCCTGGCCGCCTGGGCCGCGGCGCGCGTGCCGGTGATCGCGGTCAGCAACGAGGTCGGCAGCGGTGTGGTGCCCGCAACGTCGTCCGGACGGCTGTTCCGTGATGTGCTGGGCGCACTGAACAACCGGGTGTCCGCCGACGCCGACCGGGTCGTGCTGGTCGTCGCGGGCCGGGCGCTCGACCTGTAGCCAGGAGGCGCCCGTGTTCGACGTTCCCGTGCCCGACCCCGCCGCCCGCGCCGCCGCACTCGAGCGGCTCGACGGCCTGGTCAAGCCGCTCGGCGCGCTCGGCAGGCTGGAGGAGATCGCCGCCTGGCTCGCGGCGGCGCACGGGAGCGTGCCGCCGCGCCCGCTGGACGACGTCCGGGTGGTCGTCTTCGCGGGCGACCACGGCGTGTCGGCGCTCTCGGCGTACCCGCGCGAGGTGACCGCGGCGATGGTGCGGGTGTTCCTCGCCGGCAAGAGCGGCGTGAACGTCCTGGCGGCGCAGGTCGGCGCGAAGGTCCGGGTGGCCGACCTGGGCGTCGACTGGGACGGCGCGGACGTACCGGCGTCGGTCACGGCGCACAAGATCCGCCGCGGGTCGGGCTCGATCGACGTCGAGGACGCTTTGGCGCCGGGCGAGGCGCAGGCGGCGTTCGATGCCGGCCGGGCGATCACCCGGGAGGAAGCGGACGCGGACGTGCTGATCCCGGGCGACATGGGGATCGGCAACACGGCGATGTGCGCGGCGCTGGTGGCGGCCTCGCTCGGCCTGCCGGCGGCCGAGGTGGTCGGCACGGGAACGGGCGTCGACGCCGCGGGACTGGAGCGCAAGACGGCGGCGGTCGCGGCGGCGCTGGCGCGGACTTCGGGCCGGGTCGAGGACCCGTTCTCGCGTTTGACGGCTTTGGGCAGCGCGTGCGTGGCGGCGACGGCGGGGTTCCTGGTCGAGGCGGCGCTGCGGCGGATCCCGGTGCTGCTGGACGGGGTGTTCTCGGGCGCGGCGGCCCTGGTCGCGCGGGACATCGCACCGGGGGCGGAGCAGTGGTGGCTGGCCGGGCACCGGTCCACCGAGCCTTCGCAGGCGTTCGCGTTGAAAGCTCTGGGACTGGAGCCGATCTTGGACTTCGGGCTGCGGCTCGGCGAGGGGAGCGGCGCGGTCCAGGCGGTCCCGGCACTGCGGGCGGCGCGGGCGATCATCGCGGACATGGGCCTGCTGGCGGACCTGGCGTGAGCGGTGCGCGGGAGCGCCCCAATGTGGCGTTGGGTGCGTCAGACGCACCCAATGTGGCGTTCGGTGCGTGGGATGCACC
>NZ_JBFBBQ010000003.1:159819-265976 GCF_040682775.1 Amycolatopsis sp. NPDC051106
CACCCAAAGTGGCGTTCGGTGCGTCCCACGCACCCAAAGTGGCGTTCGGTGCGTCCCACGCACCCAAAGTGGCGTTCGGTGCGTCCCACGCACCCAAAGTGGCGTTCGGTGCGTCCCACGCACCCAATGTGGCGTTGGGGCGCTCGTGAGCCGCTGGGGCGACTCCGTGCGGATGGCCGTCGGGACCCTCACCACCGTTCCCGTCCCGGCGCCCCGCGTCATCGATCGGCGCGTCGCCGGGGGTGCCATGGTGCTCGCGCCCCTCGCCGCCGTTCCGCTCGCCGCGGTCGCCGGGCTCGTCGTCGCCGGGGGGATCGCGCTCGGCCTTCCGAGGATCGCCATCGCCGCGCTCGCCCTCGGGGCCGTCGCCCTCGGGAGCCGGGGTCTGCACCTCGACGGGCTCGCCGACACCGCCGATGGCCTCGGGGCCTCCTACGACCGCGCCAAGGCCCTCGACGTCATGCGCCGCGGGGACTCCGGGCCCACCGGGGTCGCGACGCTCGTCTTCGTCCTGCTCGTCCAGGTCGGCGCGCTCAGCCAAGCCGGCCATCCGATCACCGCCGTCGTCGTGAGTGTGCTCGTCGGGCGTTGCACGCTCTCGATGGCCTGCGCGCGCGGGGTGCCGTCCGCGCGGCCCGAGGGGCTGGGGGCGACCGTTGCCGGCTCGGTCTCGAGAACCGTCGCTGCCGGGATCGCCGTGGCCGCCGCCCTGGCGAGCGCCCTGATCCCGGGGACGGCCTGGTGGCGGGGCCCGCTGGCCGTGGCGATCGCCTACGTCGTGGCGGCGGCCCTCCTGGCCAGGTGCACCCGGCGCCTCGGCGGTGTCACCGGCGACGTCCTCGGCGCCGGGGTCGAGGTCGCCGTCGCCGCCTCGCTGATCGCGCTCGCGTAAAACGTCGTACCCCCCGCCTAAGGTCCGGACCGTGAACCGGACCGACCGTCTCTACGCCCTCGTCGAAGAACTGCGCGCCGTCGCGCCGCGGCCCCGCAGTGCGCGCTGGCTCGCGAGCCGGTTCGAAGTCAGCACCCGCACCGTCGAGCGCGACATCAGCGCGCTGCAGCAGTCGGGCACGCCGATCTACGCCGAACCCGGCCGCACCGGCGGGTACTGCCTCGACAAGGCGCGCACCCTGCCGCCGGTCAACCTGACCCCCGGCGAGGCCGTCGCGATGGCCATCGCCCTCAGGCGGCTGGAAGGCACGCCCTTCCGCACCGAAGCGGGCTCGGCGCTGCGCAAGCTCGTCGCCGCGATGCAGGAGGACGACGCCGCCGCGGCCGAGGCCCTGGCCGGCCGCGTCCACTTCCTCACCGACACGGGCAGCCTCCCGCCGCTCCCCCGCGTGCTGGCCGACGCGCTCGTCACCCGCCGCGTCCTGCGCATCGGCTACGGCGATCGCGAAGGCGCCGAGACGCGGCGGGACATCGAACCGCTGGGGTACGTCGGCAAGCCGGCGCACTGGTACCTCGTGGCCTGGTGCCGGCTGCGCGAAGAGGTCCGCGCCTTCCGCACCGACCGGATCACCTCGGTCGCGGTCACCGCCGAGGTGCCCCCGCCCCGCCCGCTGCGGCGCGAGGACCTCGACATCCCCTACGGCGTGGTCGAGCAGCTCACTTTGGCGGAGTGAACACCGAGAAGTGGTTGCCCGCGGGGTCCAGCACGTGCGCGAACGTCACGCCGACGGGGTTCACCGCCACCGGCCGCTGCACCTTCCCGCCGGCCTCCTCGACCCGGCGGCACGTGGCTTCGACGTCCTCGACGAGCACGGTGAACACCGCGTAATCGGGCATTTCGCCCTTGGTCGCGAAGAGCCCGCCGCGCGAACCGCCGGTGTCGACGACCCGGTAGGCCGCGTCGGTGCTGGCCGAGTCGTCCTGCGCGACGGCCCAGCCGAAGACGTCGCCGTAGAACCGTTCCGCGGCCGCCGGGTCGGCGGCACCGATTTCGAACCAGGCGACGTCGTTGAATCGGGGCATGTCGTTCCTTCCACTGCGCCGCCAGGCGTTTCCCGGCGGCGACACCCACTTTGGGCGGTGGTGGCGACAGCCCCCTGTCGGTGTTTAGGAAACTTCGCGCAGCGCCGCCAGGAACGCGTCCGTCGTCGCGCGGTCGCGGACCGCCAGGCGCAGGTGGTCCGGGCCGAGCCCCGGGAACGTGTCGCCGCGGCGCACCGCGTAGCCCGCTTCGCGCAGCCGCGCCCGCACCGCAGCGCCGTCCGCGATCCGGACCAGCACGAACGGGCCACGCGGGTCGCCCAGCACCGCGACACCCGCGTCAGCCAGGCCGGACACCAGGTACTCGCGGTCCGATTCCGCCGCGACCGCCAGCTTCTCCGCTTCCTCCAAAGCGGACGGACGGCAGCACGCCACCGTCGCCACTCCGGCCAAAGTGGACACCGACCACGGCACCTGCACCGCCCGCAGCCGCTCGACGACGTCCGGCGAAGCGAGCACGTACCCCGCCCGCAGCCCGGCCAGGCCCCACGTCTTCGTCAGGCTGCGCAGCACGACGACGCCCGGGACACCGGCGGCCAGGCTTTCACTTTCGCCGGGGACCGCGTCCAGGAACGCCTCGTCGACCACGAGCAGCCGGCCGGGACGCGCCAGCTCGAGGAGTGAAGCCGCCGGGTGCAGCACCGACGTCGGGTTCGTCGGGTTGCCCGCGAACACCAGGTCGGCGTCGTCCGGGACCAGCGCCGGGTCGAGCACGAAACCGTCCTCTTCGGACAGGATCACGCGCGAGACGGCGTGGCCGGCCGTCCGCAACGCCGCTTCCGGCTCGGTGAACTGCGGATGTACGACCACGGCGTGCCGCGGCCGGAGCGCCGAAGCCAGCAGCGTGAACGCTTCCGCCGCGCCCGCGGTGACCAGGACTTCCGACGGGGGACGGCCGTGGCGCGCGGCGACCGCGCACTCAGCCTCCACAGGGGACGGATAGGCCGCCAGGGAATCCAAAGCGGACGCCAGCTCCTGCCGCAGCCACGCGGGCGGGCGCGGCAGCCGGACGTTCACGGCGAGGTCGACCAGCCCCGGCCCGACTTCGCGGTCGCCATGGTGGTGGAGGTCATAGGTGTTCCCTCCCGCGGAGGCGGAATCAGACACCGGCATGGGCCCGGACCCGCGCCGCGAACCGCTGAGCCAGCTCGGGGTACCCGGCCCAGTGGACGTGCAGGTAGGACGCGTGCAGCGTCGGCGACGCGAAGCCGTCCAGCTGCCGGTCCCAGCCCCAGGCCGCCGAGGCGCCGTGCGACGGCGTGACCTCGGTGCGGTGGAACTCGTGCCCGGTGACGCGCTGCCCGGCCGTGGCCAGGACGTTGTCCCCGACGGCGACCGCGCGCCGGTAGCCGAGCTTGCCGCGCGCGGTCATCTTCGCGTCCGCGGGCACCGCGCCGACCATCGGCACGCCGTCCAGCGACTGGCACAGGTACAGCAGGCCGGCGCATTCCGCGCTCACCGGCATCCCGCGTTCGATCGCCGAAGCCACCTCGAGCCGCAACGACGTGTTCGCCGACAGTTCCGCCGCGTGGACTTCGGGGAAGCCGCCGCCGAAGTAGAGACCGGCGCATCCCTCGGGCAGCGTCTTGTCCCGCAGGGGATCGACGTCGACCACGTCGACGCCGCACGCGGCCAGCAGCTCGACGTTCTCGGTGTAGCGGAACGTGAACGCGGGACCGCCCGCGGCCGCGACGGTCACCCGCGGACCGTCCACACCGGACGGCTCCCACAGTGGCACGGAAAGGGGGGACGCCGCCGAAGCGATCCGGACGATCGCTTCGAGGTCGACCCCGTCGCGCACCCAGGCGGCCAGCGAAGGCAGCACGCGCTCGGCTTCGGCGGACCGTTCCGCCGCCGGGACGAGCCCGAGGTGCCGACTCGGCGCGTGGATCTCTTCGTTGCGGTACAACGCTCCCAGCAGCGGGACGCCGGTGGCCTCCAGCGCGGCCGCGATCTCGTCGAGGTGCCGCTGCGAGCCCAGCTTGTTGAGGACGACCCCGGCCAGCCGCACCCGCGTGTCGTAGGAAGCGAACCCGAGCACGGTCGCCGCGACACTGCGCGACGCCGCCGACGCGTCCACCACCAGCACGACCGGTGCGTCCAGGAGCCGGGCGACGTGCGCGGTCGAGGCGTAGCCCTCGGTGCCGAGAGCGCCGTCGAACAGGCCCATCACGCCCTCGATGACGGCGATGTCCGCACCGGCGGAACCGTGACGCAGCAAGGGGATCAGCCGGTCTTCGCCCTGCAGGAACGGGTCCAGGTTGCGCGCGGGGCGTCCGGTCGCGAGGGCGTGGTAGCTCGGGTCGATGAAGTCGGGGCCGACCTTGTGCCCGGAGACGCGGTGCCCGGCCTCGCGCAGCGCCGCCATCAGCCCGGCGGCGACCGTGGTCTTGCCGTGTCCCGAACCGGGCGCGGCGATGACCACGCGCGCTACCACTCGATCCCCCGCTGACCCTTCTGGCCCGCGTCCATCGGGTGCTTGACCTTGGTCATCTCGGCGACCAGGTCGGCGGCTTCGACCAGCTCCGGCGGCGCGTACCGGCCGGTGATGACGACGTGCTGGTGCCCGGGCCGCGAGACCAAAGTGGACACGACGTCATCGACCTCGAGCCAGCCCCACTTGAGCAGGTAGGAGAATTCGTCGAGGACGTAGAAATCGTGCGTCTCGGCGGCGAGCCGGCGCTTGATCTCCGCCCAGCCCTCACGCGCGTTCGCCGCGTGGTCCTCTTCGGAGCCGGACTTGCGCGCCCAGCTCCAGCCCTCGCCCATCTTGTGCCACTCGACCGGCCCGCCCTCGCCGGTGTCGTCGTGCAGCTTGCCGAGCGCGCGGAACGCGGCTTCCTCGCCGACGCGCCACTTCGCCGACTTGACGAACTGGAACACGCCGATCGACCAGCCCTGGTTCCAGGCACGCAGGGCCATCCCGAACGCGGCCGTCGACTTGCCCTTCATCTCGCCGGTGTGCACGGCGAGCAACGGCCGGTTGCGGCGCTGGCGGGTGGTGAGCCCGTCCTTCGGGACGATTTCCGGTTTTCCCTGCGGCATCAGGCGGCCTTCCCGGTCCGGGCGCGGACGGCGCTCGCGAGGGACTCGGCGGCGACCTCACCCAGGGGGACGTGCTCGGCGCCGAGGTGGGTGGCGAGATCGGCGGCCAAGCCGAGCCGCATCTTGCCGCTTTCGCAGTCCATGACGATGGCGGTGACACCGGCGAGCAGGCCGGCCGCGGCCTGGGCGCGCGCGACGGCGTCGGGGCCGCTGGTGGCGCGGCCGTCGGTGACGACGACCAGCAGCGGGCGGCGCCGCGGGTCGCGGATCTCCTCGACGCGCAGTACTCGCGCGGCCTCCAGGAGGCCTTCGGCGAGGGGCGTCCGGCCGCCGGTCGGCAGGCCTTCGAGGCGGGACGCGGCCGCGTCGACGCTGATCGTCGGCGGCAGCGCGAGCTCGGCGGCGTTGCCGCGGAACGTGACGAGCCCGACCTTGTCGCGGCGCTGGTAGGCGTCGAGCAGCAGCGACAGCACCGCGGACTTGACCTCGCGCATCCGCGCCTTCGCGCCCATCGAGCCGGACGCGTCGACGCAGAACAGCACGAGGTTGCCTTCGCGGCCTTCGCGGAGTGCGAAGCGGAGGTCCTGCCGGCGCAGCTTCAGCCCGGCGCCGTCGCGGCCGCGGGCCTTCTGGTGCGGCGCCGCGGCTTTGACGGTCGCGACCAGGTGCGGCCGCCCGTCCCGGACGCTCGGGGGCTGGACGCCGATGGTGCGGCCGCTGTCGGTGATCGCGCGCGAACGGCGGCCGCGCTCGCCTTCGCCCGTGCCCTTGACGCGGAACACGCGGGCTTTGAACGTCTCGCCGGCGCCGACGGTCTTTTGCTGCCCACCGTTCTGCTTCTGCTGGGGCTCGCCCTGCGGCGCGTCTCCCTGCGGTACTTCTTGCGGCGCTTCCTCGGGCGTCGAACCCGAGCCGGGGCCGTCGTCTTCGGGGCCCGGCTCCGGGGGCTGGGCGTCCTGAAGGGCCTGCTCCAGCTGCTCTTCCGAGATCCCGGGCGCGTCGAAGGGGTTCCGGCGGCGCCGGTGCGGCAGCGCGAGCCGAGCGGCGACGCGGACGTCGTCGGTGGTCACCTCGTCGCGGCCGGCCCAGGCCGCGTGCGCGACCGCGGTCCGCGCGGTGACGATGTCCGCGCGCATGCCGTCGACCTCGAAGGACGCGCAGATCTCGGCGATCTGGCGCAGGGCGTCGTCGGGCAGCTTGACGGCGGGCAGCAGCTTCTGCGCCGACTCGATCTCTTCGGCGAGCCGGGCGTCTTCGCCGGCGTACTGCGCGGCGAACCCGTCCGGATCGGCTTCGTAGGCGAGCCGGCGCCGGACGACCTCGACGCGCTGCTCCGGGTCGCGGCTGGAAGCGACCTCGACGGTCAGCCCGAAGCGGTCCAGCAGCTGCGGGCGCAGCTCGCCTTCCTCGGGGTTCATGGTGCCGATCAGCACGAACCGCGCGGCGTGCGACACCGAGACGCCCTCGCGCTCCACGGTCGCGCGGCCCATCGCGGCGGCGTCGAGCAGGGTGTCGACGAGGTGGTCGTGGAGCAGGTTGACCTCGTCGACGTAGAGCAGCCCGCGGTGCGCGGCGGCCAGGAGGCCGGGCTGGTAGTCGGTGACGCCTTCGCCCAGCGCGCGCTCGAGGTTCAGCGAACCGACGACGCGGTCCTCGGCCGCGCCGACCGGCAGTTCGACCAGTTTCGCCGGCCGCCGGTGGCTCTGCGCGCGATCGTGCGGGCCGTCCGGGCAGAGCGGGTCGGGCGCCGCGGGATCGCAGGAAAACCGGCAGCCGTCCACGACGTCGACGCTGGGCAGCAGACCCGCGAGCGCGCGGACGATGGTCGACTTCGCCGTGCCCTTCTCACCGCGCACCAGCACCCCGCCGATGGCGGGCGAGATCGAGGAGAGAACCAGCGCCAGGCGCAGGTCCGGCAGCCCGACGACGGCGGTGAACGGGTACGGCTTCAACAGCACTCCTGAGGTCGGCGACCGGCCGATCATCGCACAGCGCCGGGCTCGCTTAGGGTGGGAAATCGTGCGCGAAAAATCACGGTTGACGGTGGTCGGGATCGGGGCTGATGGCTGGTCCGGCTTGTCGGAACAGGCCCAAGCTCTGGTGCTCGGCGCCGACGTCGTGCTGGGCGCGCCGCGGCAACTCGCATACCTGCCTTCGGACGTTCCCGGTGAGCCGTGGCCGTCGCCGTTGCTGCCCGGGCTCGACGCGGTCATCGCCGAACACGAGGGACAACGCATCTGCGTCCTGGCCAGCGGCGATCCGTTTTTGTCGGGGGTCGGCACCACGCTCGTGGCCCATGGATACGAGGTCGAGGCGCTCCCCGCGCTCTCGTCGGTGACACTGGCCCGGGCCCGGCTGGGCTGGTCCGCCGAGGAGACCGAGGTGGTGACGCTCGTCGGCCGGTCGTCGGCCCGGGTCGCGCGGGTGCTGGCGCCGGGGCGGCGGGTGCTCGTCCTGGGTGCCGACGCGGCGGCGTTGCGTTCCCTGCTGACCGTGCGCGGGTACGGCGAGAGCGAGCTGTTCGCGCTGGAGAACCTGGGCGGGCCGGACGAGCGCATCTCCGACGGCTGGGCCGGCGACCCCGGACCGCTGACGGTGTTCGCGCTGACGTGCGAGGGGCCGGCGCTGCCCCTGATCGGCATCCCGGACGACGTGTACTCCCACGACGGCCAGCTGACGAAGCGCGATCTGCGTGTCTCGGCGCTGGCGCGGCTCGCGCCGAGCCCCGGTGAGCTGCTGTGGGACGTCGGCGCGGGCGCGGGCAGCGTCGGGATCGAATGGTCGCGGCTGCACGAGCTGAACCGCGCCATCGCGATCGAGCAGAATCCGGACCGCGCCGAGCGGATCGGCCGGAACGCGCTGGACCTGGGCGTTCCGGAGCTGCAGGTGGTGACCGGCCCGGCCCCGGAGTCGCTGAGCGCGCTCCCGGCCCCGGACGCGATCTTCGTCGGCGGCGGCCTGACCGCGCCGGGCGTGCTGGACGCCTGCCTGGCGACGGGGGCGCGGCTGGTGGCGCACGGGGTGACGCTGGAAGCCGAACGGATCCTCGGTGACCTGTACGCCGAGCGAGGTGGTGAACTGCTGCGGATCGCGGTCGAACGCGCCGCGCCGCTCGGGGGGTTCACCGGGTGGACCCCCGCCCGGACCGTGACGCAGTGGAGCAGCCGATGACCGCACATCCGCCCGGACTGAAGGGGCCCTTCCGCGCGGGGCGTGCGGCGGGAGGTGACGGGCGATGACCGTGCACTTCGTCGGGGCCGGGCCGGGGGCCGCGGACCTCATCACCGTCCGGGGCCGGGACCTGCTCGCCCGCTGCGCCGTCTGCCTCTACCCCGGCAGCATGACGCCGCCCGGCCTGCTCGCGTACTGCCCGCCCGAAGCGACGCTGATCGACACCGCGAACCTCAGCCTCGAAGAGATCGTCGGAAAGCTCGTCGAAGCGCACGAAAACGGCCACGAAGTCGTGCGGCTCTGCTCCGGCGATCCCTCGCTCTACAGCGCCGTCGCCGAGCAGGCCCGGCGGCTTGACGCGGCGAACGTCCCCTACGCGGTTGTACCCGGCGTACCCGCCTTCGCCGCTTCGGCCGCCGTGCTGAACCGGGAGCTCACCGTGCCCGAAGTGGGGCAGAGCCTGGTGATCACCCGCGTCCAGGCGCGCTCCACCAAGATGCCGCCCAAGGAAACCCTCGCCGCCTTCGCCGCCACGGAGGCGACCCTCGCGCTGCACCTCGCGATCAACCACGTCGAGCGGGTCACCGAGGAGCTCACCCCCCACTACGGCGCCGACTGCCCCGTCGCCGTCGTCGCGCTCGCGAGCCAGCCCGGCGAGACCGTCGTGCGCGGGGTACTCGGCGAGCTCCCCCAGCTGGTCCGCGAAGCCGGGATGACGCGGGCCGCCACCATCTTCGTCGGCCGGGTGCTCGCCGCCGCGGGCTTCCCCGACAGCTTCCTCTATTCCAGTGCCCGTGACCGGGCGAACCAACCGGAGTCGTTGTGACCGAACTGCGCTGGGGCCTGCTGGCCGCCGGGACCATCGCCGCCCACTTCGCGGCGGGCGTCGACGAGAGCAAGCACGGCACCCTCACCGCGGTCGCGGCGCGCAACGGCGACCGCGCCCGCGAATTCGCCGCCCGCTTCGAGATCCCCAAGGCCTACGGCAGTTACGAAGACCTCCTCGCCGACCCGGACGTCGACGCCGTGTACGTCTCGACGCCGCACGCGCTGCACAAGGAATGGGCCATCGCCGCGATCGAAGCGGGCAAGCACGTCCTCTGCGAGAAGCCGCTCACGATCACCGCCGCCGACGCCGAAGAGGTGATCGCCGCGGCTCGCGCACACGACGTCTTCCTCATGGAGGCGTTCATGTACCGCCTGCACCCGCAGACGCGGCGGCTGGTCGAGCTGATCGCGAGCGGCGCGATCGGCGAGGTCCGCGCGGTCGACACGACGTTCTCCTTCGACAGCAACCCCGAGGAGACCGCCCGCCTGAGCGATCCGGCCCTCGGCGGCGGCGGGATCCTCGACGTCGGCTGCTACTGCACGTCGCTGGCCCGGCTGGTCGCCCAGGCCGCGACCGGCCAGGACGTCGTGGAGCCCACCGAGGTCAGCGGGATGGCCCGCCTGAGCCCGGAAGGCGTCGACGAGTACGCGACCGGCCTGCTCCGGCTGCCCGGGGACATCCTCGCGACGATCTCCTGCGGGATCCGGCTGACCCGCGAGGACGGCATCCGCGTGTTCGGCACGCGCGGGCAGCTGTACGTGCCGCAACCGGCGTGGATCCACCCGCTGCGCGACCCCGGCGTCTCTCGGATCGTCCTGACCCCGGCCGGCGGCGAGCCCGAGATCATCGAGGTCGAAGCGACGCAAGGCGTCTTCGCCCGCGAAGCGGACCACGTCGCCGCGCACGTCGGCGACCGGCAGGCACCCGAGCTGACCTGGGCCGAGACGCTGGCCAACCTGCGCACCCTGGACCGGTGGCGCGAAGCCGTCGGCTACGGAACTCCGCAATGATCCTCGTCCTCGGCGGCACCGGCGAAGCGCGAGAGCTTGCCGAAGACCTCGTAGAACGCGAAGTCCGCGTCGTGTCTTCGCTGGCCGGACGCGTCGCACGGCCGCGGCTCCCCGTCGGCGAAGTGCGCGTAGGCGGCTTCGGCGGCCCGGAAGGTCTCGCCGCCTGGCTGCGCGAGAACAACGTGAAGGCCGTCGTGGACGCGACGCACCCCTTCGCCGAGCGCATCGGTGCCAACGCGGCGAAAGCGGCCGAACAGACGCGAACTCCCCTGCTGCGGCTCGCCCGGCCCGGGTGGGAACCGGGCGAACACGACGTCTGGCACTGGGCGGACGACCTCGAAGACGCCGCGAAAAAACTCCCCGAACTGGGCGAACGCGTCTTCCTCACCAGCGGCCGCCAGGGCCTCCCGGCCTTCGCGCACCTCGACGACCTGTGGTTCCTGATCCGCTGCGTCGACCCGCCCGAGCCGCCGCTGCCCCGCCACCACGAGCTGATCCTCGCGCGCGGGCCGTACGAGGTGGCCGCCGAGCGCGAGCTGCTCCGCCGGGTCGACGTCCTGGTCACCAAGGACTCCGGCAGCACGCAGACCAGCGCGAAGCTGACGGCGGCGCGGGAACTGGGCAAACCCGTCCTCCTGGTCCGGCGGCCGGCGAGACCGGGCACGGAAACCGCCTGCACCGTGGCCGAAGCCGTCGAATGGGTCCTGAACCGATGATCGAAGAGTTCTACGAGGTGCTGCGCAAACGCCGGGACGTCCGCGGCGAGTTCACCGGCGAGCCGATCCCCGAAGCCACCCTGCTGAGGATCCTCGAAGCCGCGCACGCCGCCCCCAGCGTCGGGCTCACCCAGCCCTGGGACTTCGTGCTGGTCGACGACCCCGCGACGCGCGAGACGTTCGCGAAGCACGTCCACGAGGAGCGCGAGGTCTTCGCGGAGCAGCTCACCGAGGACCGCGCGAGCACCTTCGCGAACATCAAGATCGAGGGCATCCTCGAATCGAGCCTCGGCGTCGTCGTCACCTACGACCCGGCCCGCGGCGCGCCCGACGTCCTCGGCCGGCACGCCATCGCCGACGCCGGCCTCTACTCGGTGTGCCTCGCGATCCAGAACCTGTGGCTCGCCGCGACCGCCGAAGGCCTCGGCGTCGGCTGGGTCAGCTTCTACCGCGAGCCGTTCCTCGGCGAGCTGCTCGGCATCCCGGACGGCATCCGGCCGGTCGCGTGGCTCTGCGTCGGGCCGGTGAGCAGGCTGGAAACCGTGCCCGACCTGGAGCGCCACGGCTGGCGCAGCCGCCGTCCCCTGGCCGAGGCGCTGCACCACGGGCGCTTCACGCCGCGTGACCCGGGGGTTGCGTCAGCCGCCGGCGTCTGACCCGTTAGCGTTGCGCCGATGCGTCTGATTGCCGTAGCGCTGGGGCTGCTCTCGGCCTTGTGCGCGCTGGCTTTCCCCTTCCTGCCGGTGGTGCAGGACACGGCGGAGGTCGTCTGGCCGACCGGCAGCGACACCCGCTCCGTCAACGCGCCCTTGACCGGGTACTGGGCCCAGGACCTGCGCGCCGAAGTGCCGTGCGCGGCCATCCGCTCGGTGGACGCCCGCACCACCGGTCCCGGCCTGCTCTTCGCCACCGTGCCGGACGGCCGCACCGACCCGAAGGCCGGCAAGGGCGTCGGCCTCCAGCTGAAGGTCGACAACGGCGTGCTGCTCGCCTCCAGCCAGGGCCAGCAGATCGCCCAGCAGCCGCTGCCCGCCGAGAAGTGCGACGTCGAGCTGGACGTCGACGCGACGCAGATGACCCTCGCCGTGGCCGGGACGCCGGTGTTCCACGCCGACGGCGACGTCCGGCCCCGCGTGGTCGGCATCTACTCCTCGATCAACTCGAGCAAGGACCCGATCGCCGGCCTGCACGTCTCGGTCGTGCCGGACACGCGCTACCAGACGTCGCCGACCGCGTTGAAGATCGGCGTCGGGGTGCTCGCCGTGCTGTCGCTGATCGGCTGCATGATCGCGGTCTGGCGCCGCGACTCCGGCGCCGCGAGACGCGCGCCGCGCTGGGCACCGGTCGGCTGGTGGCGGCTGACGCTGCGGGACGCCACGGTGATCACCGCGCTCGGCGCGTGGGTCTTCATCGGGCCGGTGACCTCGGACGACGGCTACATCCTGACGATGGCCCGGGTCACCGAGCAGACCGGGTTCCTCACGAACTACCACCGCTGGTTCGGGGTCGCCGAGGCGCCGTTCGGCTGGTTCTACCACGTCTTCGAGCTGATGGCGCACGTCAGCGTGGTCCCGCCGTGGATCCGGCTGCCGTCGTTCCTGCTCGGCGTGCTCAGCTGGCTGCTGATCAGCCGTGAGGTGATGCCGCGCCTCGGCACCCAGATCCGCACCAGCCGCCCGGCCAGCTGGGCCGCGGCGACGGTGTTCCTCATCTGGTGGATGCCCTACAACAACGGCGTCCGCCCCGAGCCGGTGGCCGCGCTCGGCTCGCTGCTGGCGATCTGCGCGGTCGAGCGCACGCTGGTGACGCGCCGGCTGCTGCCGCTGTGCCTCGGCCTGACCGCGGCCGGGTTCACCCTGGCCGCGACGCCGACCGGGCTGATCGCGGTGGCGCCGTACCTGGTCGCCGCGCGCCCGCTGTTCAAGCTGATCCGCCAGCGCGCGAACGAAAACGGCTGGCTGCCGGTGCTCGCGCCGGTCGCCGCGGCCGGGCTCCTCGTGCTGGTTGTGGTGTTCGCCGACCAGACGTTCGCGACCGTCCAGGAGGCGACCCGGATCCGGACCCAGGTGGGCCCGAACCTGTCCTGGTTCCAGGAACTCGCGCGCTACCAGCTGCTGTTCGCCGACCTGCCGGACGGCTCGGCGCCACGCCGGTTCCCGGTGCTGCTGGTCGTGCTGTGCACCGCCACCTGCCTGGTGATGCTGCTGCGCCGCGGCCGCATCCCCGGCGCGTCGCTCGGCCCGGCGCGCCGCCTGATCGGCACGACGGCGGTGTTCTTCCTGCTGCTGGCCCTGACCCCGACGAAGTGGACGCACCACTTCGGCGCGTTCGCCGCGGTGGGTGCGTCGATGGCCGCGCTGGCCGCGCTCGCGACCAGCTCGACGGTGCTGCGGTCCAAACGCAACCGCGCGGCCTTCCTCGCGGCACTGCTGGTGGTCGCCGCGCTCGCCGCGACCGGGCCCAACACGTACTGGTTCGTTTCGCGCCTCGGCGTCCAGTGGACGAACGTGGCGCCGTCGATCGGCGGCATCGGGCTGTCCACGATCCTGCTGGTGGCCGCCGCGATCGCCGGCGTCTACGCGTTCGTCGAGAACGTCCGCGCGCACCGGCCGGGGCTGCCGGCCCAGCCGCAGGAAGGCCGGCTGCGCGCGCTGCGGCGCGGGTCGCTGTCGCTGGTGGTGGTCTGCGGCCTGGTGGCGGGCGGCGAGTTCGTCACGATGGCGTGGGCGATCCACAACCAGGCCGGCAGCTACAGCCTCGGCGCGGCGAACGTGGGGCACCTGTTCGGCAAGAGCTGCAACCTCTCCGACCACGTCATGGTGGAGCGCGACGCGGCGACGAGCATCCTGCACCCGCAGTCCGAGCAGCGGACGGTCGCGGAGAAGCCCAAGGAGCCGAACTCGCCGCTGCCGAACCCCGACCAGGACAACGGCCGCGTCCAGACCGGCTTCCACACCCACGCGGTCGACGACAAGGACCCGCTGGCCGAGCCGCCGCACGGGTTCACCCCGGAGAGCGTGCCGATGTGGTCGAGCTACCTCGACCAGGAGACGCGCGCGGGCCGCCTGCGCAGCGACTGGTACGCGCTGACGGAGAAGCCCGCGGACGGCCAGATCGTGGTGGCCACGGCCGGCGCGGCCCGCCGCCCGACGTCGGTGAGCCTCGACTACGGCGTCAACACCCCGGAAGGCGTGAAGGTGCTGCGCAGCCAGTTCATGCTCCCGCCGGGATCGGGCACGGGCGGCTGGAACGACACCCGCATCAACCTGCGCGACCTCCCGGCGGAGACGAACGCGGTGCGGATCAACATCGTCGACAACGACCTGACGGAGGACGGCTGGATCGCGGCGTCGGCCCCGCGCGTCCCGACGTTCACGACGCTGACGGACAAGATCGGCACGAAGCCGGTGTACATCGACTGGCCGGCGTCGTTCGTCTACCCGTGCGCGCAGCCGGTGACGTCCCACGACGGGATCTCGCAGGTCCCGGAGTACCGCATCACGGCGGGCGGCCTGGCGGACGAGGCGGAGTGGGCGTCCTCGACCAACGGCGGGCCGATCGGGTGGCTGGAGGAGCTGGCCGAGGAGCCCGAGGTGCCGAGCTACCTGATCGGGCAGCCGAGCCAGTCGTGGGGCCAGCTGCTGCAGATCGAGCCGTTCACCGAAGGCGTCGCGCCGACGGTGGTGCACGGGGAGAAGACCGTGCCGGGGTGGTGGTCCCCGGGTCCGGGGCCGCGCCAGCCCAACGGCAAGGACCCGACCCGCTAGGCCTTCGTCCACGCCGTCCGGCGGTGGAGGCGGAAGCCGGCTCGCTCCAGGTTCGCCACGCTCGGTGAGCCGGGGCGGGCCGTTGCCACCGCCAGGGTGCAGCTCTCGGCCGCCGCCGCTTCGAGGCGGCGGCGCAGCAGTGTCGGCTGGGCTCCCCGGCCGCGGAACTCCGGAAGGGTCGAGGCCGCGCCGAGGATCGCCACCCCGGTGTCGATCGTCATGCCCGCGGCGGCGATCGGCGTCTCCCCTTCCCGCAGCAGGAAGCGCCGCATGATCGGGAGCCGGTGTTCCGCGGCCATGAACTCCGCCACCGGTCCGCTCACCTCGAACCCGGCCAGCAGGGCGCGCAGGAAGACCTCCGCGTCGGCCTGTTCCCCAGGCGACGCGGCTGCGGGAGCCAGCCGGCGGACGGCCAAGAACCGCTCGCCCGTCGGCACCAGTCCCGGCACCGGCAGGCCCGCTGGGGCGACGACCGCCGGGTGGACGCCGTCCCAGTCCGGCGAACGCAGCAAAACGGCGACCTCGGGCAGCGTCTCCGGCGTCACCCCGGTCACCGTCGACAGGTACGCGAGCGCCGGGTCGGTCGCGAGCACCGCCAGCAATCCCGCGTGCTCCCACGCGCGAAACCGGCCGGGCACTCCCGCCGCCGACGCCGCTTCGCCCGCCATCCCCGCCCGGCGGTGCAACGCACGCTCGGCCGTCAGTAGTTGCGCGGAGTCCACACCACCCCGTTCTCCGCGCGGGTCCGCGACGAGCCCACGATCAGCAGGCAGCGCATGTCCACTGTGGACGGATCAAGGTCGCCCAGCGTCGTGACGCGGATGTCCTCCTCCGGGCCGCCGACGTCCCGCGCCACCACGACCGGCGTCCCCGGAGCGCGGTGGCGGAGCAGGACGTCGCGAGCCGAGGCCAGCTGCGTCGTCCGGGAGCGCGACGCCGGGTTGTACAGCGCGAGCACCAGGTCGGCCGCGCCCGCCGCGTCGAGGCGCTTCTCGATGATTTCCCACGGCTTCAAACGATCCGACAGCGACAGCACGCAGTAGTCGTGCCCGAGTGGCGCGCCGACCCGCGACGCCGCCGCTTGGGCCGCCGTCACGCCCGGGACGATCCGCACCCGGACGCCCGCGCCGTGGCCCGAGGACACCTGCTCCAGCACCGCCGACGCCATCGCGAACACCCCGGGGTCACCCGAGGACACCACCGCGACCCGCGCCCCCGAAGCGGCCAGCGACAACGCTTCGACCGCCCGGTCGGCCTCGACGCGGTTGCCCGACGCGTGCCGCTGCTGCCCCGCCTTCTGCGGCACCCGCGCGACGTACGGCCCGTACCCGACGACGTGCTCGGCGGCCGCCAGCTCCGCCGCGGCCTCGGGTGTCAGCCACTCGGGACCCGCCGGGCCGAGACCCACCACGACGACCTCGCCACCCGGAGCCGGGACCGCAGGAGCGGCGGGAGCAGGACTCTGGCGTGACGCGTAAGCCGGCGAAGGCAGCAGCGCCAGCGAAAAGTACGGCACCGAAGCGGGATCCACTTCGCCCAGGGGCTCGATCCGCTGCTGCCCCCAGGTCGCGCGCTCGACGTAGACGGCGTCGTCCAGCTTCCCGGCCTCTTCGAAGGCCTCCCGCACCGAGCCGAACGTGCGGCCCAGCTTCAGCACGGCCGCCGCGTCGGTGTCCGCCAGCCGCCGGGCCAGTTCGGGCGCCGGGAGCGTGCCCGGGAGCACCGTGAGCACCTCGTCGCGCTGCACCAGCGGGCGGCCGAGCACCGACGACGCCGCGCTCACCGACGTCACGCCGGGCACGACGACCGCGTCGAACCGGCCGGAAAGCCGTTCGTGCATGTACATGTACGAGCCGTAGAAGAACGGGTCGCCTTCGCAGAGCAGGACGACGTCGCGCCCCGCGTCGAGGTGCTCGGCGAGCCGCTTCGCGCTCAGCTCGTAGAAGTCGGCGATCGCGCCCTCGTACCCGCCGGGGTGGTCGGTCGTCTCGGTCGTGACCGGGTAGACGAGCTTCTCCTCGATCTGCCCCTCGCGCAGGTACGGCTCGGCGACCGACCGCGCGATGCTGCGCCCGTGCCGCGCGCAGTGGTAGGCGATCACCGAAGCTTCGGAGATCAGCCGGGCCGCCTTGACCGTCATCAGTTCCGGGTCGCCGGGGCCGAGCCCGACGCCGTAGAGCGTCCCGGTCATTCTTCGGCGCTCGCGAGGGCGTTGATCGCGGCGACGGCCATCGCGCTGCCGCCCCGCCGGCCGTGCACCACCAGGTACGGCGCCGGCGCCCGCTTCGCGAGCTCCACTTTGGACTCCACGGCCCCGACGAACCCGACCGGCACGCCGATGATCGCCGCGGGCACGCCGACGCCTTCGTCGAGGAGCTCCAGCAGGCGGAAGAGCGCGGTCGGCGCGTTGCCGATCGCCACGACCGAGCCGGGCAGCTTGTCGCGCCACAGTTCCAGGGCCGCCGCCGAGCGCGTCGTGCCCATCCGCTCGGCCAGCGAAGGAACGCTCGGGGCCGAAAGCGTGCACACGACTTCGTTGCCCGCGGGCAGGCGGCGCCGGGTGACACCGCTGGCGATCATCTGCGCGTCGCACAGGATCGGCGCGCCCGCTTCGAGCGCGGCGCGGCCGGACTCGACCACGTCGAGCGTGTAGCGCAGGTCGTCGACCAGATCGACCATGCCGCAGGCGTGGATCATCCGGACCGCCAGGCCGGCCACGTCGTCGGGCAGGATCGCCAGGTCCGCCTCCTCGCGGATCGTGGCGAACGAGTGCCGGTAGATCTCGGCACCGTCCCGCAGGTAGTCGATCACAGCTTCCCTTTCAGCTCGTCGAACGGCACCCACCGGCCGTCGACCCGATATCCGTCCGCTTCGGCGACAATGTCCACATGGGACTGCGACGGCTTCCCGCACCGCCGTTCACAGCCCGAGAAGTGCGCGCGCAGGCCCGGCCGGAAGACGGCGTCGGCCCGCACGTCGGCCAGTGACTTCGCGCAGCCGGGCCGGCCGATGCACGCGGTGGTTCCCCAGGCCTCGCCGCCGAACCCCAGCCGCTCGAAGACGTCGGCGGGCACGTCCGGCAGGACCAGCGACTTCCACGGCGTGACCAGCGCCGGGCCGAATTCCGCCAGGGCCCGGGCCTGCGCGGCGGTCAAGTGCCCGAAGCGGGGCACGACCCCCGCCGCGAAGCCGCCATCCCGCTCGATGAGCCCGGCCGGGACTTCGGCGCTGGTGCGCGGCACCGGCGTCCCGCGCCAGGCCGGGTCGTCGAGTTCGGCGACGCGCCACGCGGATCCGCGTACCCGTCCGAATTCCAGCGCGACGTCGATCATCGCTGTCACGGCGTCCGCGCGAGCGACCCGGCGTCCGGTGTCGCCGCCCGCCAGCAGCAGGGTTCCCTCGGCCGGGCCGGTCGCCCGCCAGCAGACGTCCGCGCCTTCCCCGGCGACGTCACCGCGCCCGTCGTCGAAGGCGAAGAGGAAGCGGCCGGGCAGCTCGGCGAGCTCCGGGGTCGCGCAGAGCACGGCGTCGAGCGACGCGGCCAGGCCCCGGACGTCGGCGAGCCCGCCGCGCACCCCGCTCAACGGCGACGCGAGGATGTTGCGGACCCGCTCGTGCGACGGCGAAGGCAGCAGGCCGGCGTCGGTCAGCCGCGTCGCGAGGCCGGGCCGGGTGACGCCGCGCAGCTGGACGTTGCCGCGTGAGGTGAGGTGGAGGTCGCCGTCGCCGCACGCTTCGGCGCAGTCCGCCAGCGCGCGCAGTTGCGGTGCGGAAATCGTTCCGCCGGGCAGGCGCACGCGGGCCAAGGGGCCGTCGGCGGCGTCGTGGGGTGCGAAAACACCCGGGCACGCGTCGGCTCGCACACGCGCTGGGGTTGGCATGAGGTCACTGTAGCTGGCGGTTTTCCGGCTCCGGCGGGTCCGAACGGGGCCGGATCCGGGCGACTCCGGCGTCCAGGTCCACGTCACGCCGGGGTGGCGCGCCGTCGGCATCCTGCTCGACGAGCATCGACATCGTTTCCCGGTGTTCCAGCTCACGCCGTTTGGTGCCGTAGAGGAACGCGGTGGTCTCCTCGATGTAGGTCGCGGACAGCCGCGCCTTGAAGCGCGAGCCGTTCTTGCGCGGCCGCAGTTCGATCGCGGCCATGACCAGCAGGATCACGACGCCGCCCGGGAGAGCCAGCCCCAGCCAAGTACCCATGCCCGGCGAACCGGATGACCGCGGGTCAAGTTCCCGGCACAGCAGAACTCTGGTCAAATGTAGTAGGTGTGCTACATTCGATCGCATCAGTTCGATGGGGGTGTCGCGATGAGAGATCCAGCGGTTCCCGTGGTCCGCGTGCGCGGGCTGCGGATGCGCTACGGCACGAACGACGTGCTCCACGGCGTGGAGTTCGAGGCCCACCGGGGCGAGGTCGTCTGCCTGCTCGGGCCCAACGGCGCGGGCAAGACCACGACGATCGAGATCCTCGAGGGCTTCCGGATGCGGTCGGCCGGCGAGGTGAGCGTCCTGGGCGTCGACCCGGCGCACGGCGGGGAAGACTGGCGGGCGCGGCTGGGAGTCGTGCTCCAGTCCTGGCGCGACCACGGGAAGTGGCGCGTGCGGGAGCTCCTGGCCCACCTCGGCCGGTACTACGCGCCCTACTCGACGGAGTCGCGGCCCCGGCCGTGGGACGCCGACGAGCTGATCAAGACGGTCGGGCTCGCCGAGCACGCGCACAAGAAGCTCAAGCAGCTCTCCGGCGGCCAGCGCCGGCGGCTCGACGTCGCGATCGGCATCGTCGGGCGGCCCGAGCTGCTGTTCCTCGACGAGCCGACCGCCGGCTTCGACCCGGAGGCGCGGCGGGAGTTCCACGACCTCGTGCACCGGCTCTCCGACGAGCTCGACACCACGATCCTGCTCACCACGCACGACCTCGACGAGGCCGAGAAGCTGGCCGACCGGATCCTCATCCTCAACGGCGGGCGCATCATCGCCGACGGCTCGGCCGACGCGCTGTCCCGGCAGATCTCCGGCGAGGCCGAGGTCCGCTGGACCGTCGACGGCCAGCGCTTCGTCCACGCGACGGCCGAAGCGACGAAGTACGTGTACGACCTGTTCAAGCAGCACGGCGAGGCCGTCTCGGACCTCGAGGTGCGGCGGGCCTCGCTGGAGGACACCTACATGACGCTGGTCCACCGCGCCGAGGCCGGCGGCGAGACGGAGCTGGGTCTCCAGGAAGCGGGTGCGCGATGAACGCCCAGTCGGCCGCCCTGCGGACCGGGGTGGCCCGCGGCTGGATCGAGTTCAAGCAGACGTGGACCAACCGCGACGACGTCGTCGGCCAGTTCGTCTTCGTCGCACTCTTCCTCGGCACGCTGTTCTTCATGCGCAACGCGACCCTGCCCGGCACCGGGTTCTCGCTCGGCGCGGCCACCGTGCCCGGCGTGCTCGGCGCCGGGATCGTGTTCAACGGGCTGAACAGCGCGGCCGGCTACCTGTCGATCGACCGCGAAGACGGCACGCTGCTGCGCGCCAAGGCCACGCCGAACGGCATGCTCGGCTACCTCGTCGGGAAGACGACGGCGCTGTCGATGGCGCAGGTCACCAGCATCCTGCTGGTGCTGGTCCCCTGCCTGTTCCTGTACTCCGAGCTCGCGCCGGACGGCGTCTGGTCGTACCTGAACCTGCTGTGGGTGCTGGCGCTCGGTCTGGTCGCCACCCTGCCGCTCGGGGCCGCGCTGGGTTCGCTCACCAACAGCCCGCGGTCCATCGCGCTGATCACGCTGCCGATCATGGGGATGGGCGCGATCTCGGGGATCTTCTACCCGATCACCGCGCTGCCGGGGTGGGTGCAGGGCATCGCGCAGGCGTTCCCGATGTACTGGCTGGGCCTCGGGATGCGCTCGGCGCTGCTGCCCGACGGCGCGGTGGTCGTCGAAATCGGCCAGTCGTGGCGGCCGTTGCCGACCCTGGCGGTGCTCCTGGCGTGGACCGTGATCGGATTGGCCCTGGCCCCGGTGCTGCTCCGCCGCATGGCGCGGCGGGAAGCGGGTTCGTCGGTGGCCGAACGCCGGGAGAAGGCCATGCAGCGTGTGGGGTAGTCATGAGTGAGGTCGTCTACAACCGGATCGCGATGCTGCGCGCGGAACGGTCGATCTCGCGGCGGCAGCTGGCGGAGGCACTGGGCGTGCACTACCAGACGATCGGCTACCTGGAGCGCGGCGAGTACAGCCCGAGCTTGTTCGTGGCGCTGCGGATCGCGGAGTTCTTCGAGGTCCCGCTGGAGGTCCTGTTCTCGACGAAGCCGTTCCCGCGGCTGGGTGAGCAGTCCGCCTAGGGCTTCGTGAGGCCGGCGTCGACGAGCGCCTGGACGACGTCATCGCGGCGAGCCTCGCGGACGGTCCGGTTCAGCTCGACGTGCAGGAACGGCGCGTCGCCGGCGGCCTGGCCCTGGACGTTCGTCGTCCCGGCCAGGCCCCGGCACGGCTCGGCCCAGGCCCGGCAGACCCGGAACCCGGCTTCGTCGAGGCGGTCGGCCGCGCGGCGGGCGGCGTCCCCGGCTTCGGCGGCCCCGGCCGACAGCACGACGTCCGCCGAGACGAGGGTCGTGTCGTTGAAGCCGTGCAGCTGGACCTGGGGCACGCCGCGCCGGGCCAGCAGCGTGGCGACGACGTGGAAGACGGTCCCGGTGTCGTGCGCGGGATCTTCGCGACGCCGGTGGGCGCCGCCGACCGCGAGGATCGCGCCCGGGGTCCGCCGGAAGAGTTCGAGGCCGACCAGCTCGGTCCGCAGGTCGGACGACGCGTGCGGCGCCTCGACCACCAGCGACGGCGGCGCGGACCGGTCGATCGCGTACAGGCCCCAGGCGCGCTCGGAGCCCGGTTCCTGGTGGACCAGGCTGTCCCCGTCGACGGAAAACCCCAGCTCGCCGAGGTCGTGCGGGGCCCGGTCGAAGAATGCGGCGAACCCGGCTTCGGCGGCCGCCAGCTCGGCGGCGGTCGCCCGGCGGTAGCGCTGGCGGCTCGACTGGGCGGCGGCGAAGTCGCGGAGGAAGGCGTCCAAGCCGCCAGGTTACCGAGCGCCGGTCAACGTCACCTTGACGCACCTCGACCGGCACCGGAGAGTGGAGCCGATACCCACGCGTCGGCAGGTGGAGGAACCCGGTGAGAGTCCGGGGCGGTCCCGCCACTGTCATCGGGAAGAGATTTCCCGAGAGCCAGGAACTCCGGCCGGCGCGCCCGTCGACCCGGGGCGCGGACCCCGAGGAGGAACCTCGTGATCCTGCTTCTGTCCACTTCGGACACCGATCTGCTCAGCGCCCGTTCGGCCGAGGGCGAGTACCGCCTCGCGAACCCCGCGCGGCTCGACGTCGCCGAGCTGCCGGGCCTGCTCGACGGCGTCCGCATCGTGGTCGTCCGCATCCTCGGCACGCCGCGGACCTGGCAGGAGGGCCTGGACACGCTGCGGGCGTCCGGCGCGCACGTCGTCGTCCTGGGCGGGGAGCAGACGCCGGACGCCGAGCTGATGAAGCTCTCGACCGTCCCGGCCGGCATCGCCGCCGAGGCCCACGCCTACCTCGCGCAGGGCGGCCCGGCGAACCTCACCCAGCTGCACCGGTTCCTCTCCGACACGCTCCTGCTCACCGGCGACGGCTTCGAGCCGCCCGCGCAGCAGCCCGCGTGGGGCATCCTCGAACGGCCGTCGCCCGCCGAAGGCCCGGTCATCGGGATCCTCTACTACCGGGCGCATCACCTGTCCGGGAACACGAACTTCGTCCACACGCTCGCCGACCAGATCGAAGCCGCGGGCGGGCGCGCGTTGCCGATCTACTGTGCTTCGCTGCGGACGCGCGAGCCGGAGATGATGGCCGAGCTGGGCAAGGTCGACGCACTGCTCGTCACGGTGCTCGCGGCCGGCGGGACGCGGCCGTCCGAGGTGGGAGCCGGGGGCGACGACGAGGCGTGGGACGTCGCCGAAATGGCCGCGCTCGACGTACCGATCCTGCAGGCGCTCTGCCTGACCAGCGACCGCGAGACGTGGGCGGCCAGCGACGACGGCCTTTCGCCGCTCGACGCCGGGAACCAGATGGCCGTCCCGGAGTTCGACGGACGGCTGATCACGGTGCCGTTCTCGTTCAAGGAGCTGGACGAAGACGGGCTGCCCCGCTACATCCCGGACGCCGAACGCGCGTCCCGCGTCGCTCGCATCGCACTGGCGCACGCTCGGCTGCGGCACACGCCCGCTTCGGAGCGCCGCATCGCGCTGATGCTGTCCGCGTACCCGACGAAGCACTCTCGCGTCGGCAACGCGGTCGGGCTGGACACGCCCGCGTCGGCGATCGAGCTGCTGCGGCGGATGCGGGAGCTGGGCTATGACCTGGGCGTGGACGCTTTCCCGGGCGTCGAACCGACCGGCACCGACCAGCCCGACGGCGACGCGTTGATCCACGCGCTGATCGCCGCGGGCGGCCAGGACCCGGAGTGGCTGACGGAGGAACAGCTGTCCGGCAACCCGATCCGGGTGCCCGCCGCGCGGTACCGCGAGTGGTTCGCCGAGCTGCCTTCGGAACTGCGCGAGGCGATGGAAGAGCACTGGGGGCCCGCGCCGGGCGAGCTGTACGTCGACAACGGCGACATCGTGCTGGCGTCGCTGAAGAGCGGCAACGTCATCATCATGATCCAACCGCCCCGCGGGTTCGGCGAGAACCCCGTCGCGATCTACCACAACCCGGACCTGCCCCCGAGCCACCACTACCTGGCCGCGTACCGGTGGCTGGAGGAGGAGTTCGGCGCGCACGCCGTCGTCCACCTGGGCAAGCACGGCTCCCTCGAGTGGCTGCCGGGCAAGACGGCCGGGCTCTCGGCGTCCTGCGCACCGGACGCGGTGCTCGGGAACCTGCCGCTGGTGTACCCGTTCCTGATCAACGACCCGGGCGAGGGCGCGCAGGCGAAGCGGCGGGCGCACGCGACGATCGTCGACCACCTGATCCCGCCGATGGCGCGCGCGGAGTCCTACGGCGACATGGCGCGGCTCGAGCAGCTGATGGACGAGCACGCGAACATCGCGGCGATGGACCCGGCGAAGCTGCCCGCGATCCGCGCCCAGATCTGGACGCTCATCCAGGCGGCGAAGCTGGACCACGACCTCGGCATCGACGAACGTCCGCACGACGCCGAGTTCGACGACTTCCTGCTGCACATCGACGGCTGGCTGTGCGAGGTCAAGGACGCCCAGATCCGCGACGGGCTGCACATCCTGGGCGCGGCGCCGGTCGGCGAGGCGCGCGTCAACCTCGTGCTGGCGATGCTGCGAGCGTCCCAGATGTGGGGCGGTCGCGAGGGTGCGGTGCCGGGGTTGCGGTCGGCCCTGGGGCTGAAGGAAGACGCGTCGACGTCCGAAGTGGACGCCGTCGAGAAGACGGCGCGGGAGCTCGTCCAGACGATGGAGATGCGCGGCTGGGACGCGACGGCGGTCGAGTCGGTGGCCCCGGACGCCGAGGTCGCGCGGGTGCTTTCGTTCGCCGCGAACGAGATCGTCCCGCGGCTCGCGGGGACGTCCGCCGAACTCGACGCGGTGCTGCACGCCCTCGACGGCGGCTACATCCCGGCGGGGCCGAGCGGATCGCCGTTGCGCGGCCTGGTGAACGTGCTGCCGACCGGGCGCAACTTCTACACGGTCGATCCGAAGGCGATCCCGAGCCGGCTGGCGTGGGAGACCGGGCAGGCGCTGGCGGATTCTCTCTTGAAGCGCTACCGCGAGGACAACGGCGACTGGCCGCGGTCGGTCGGGCTGTCGGTGTGGGGGACGTCGGCGATGCGGACGTCCGGCGACGACGCGGCGGAAGTCCTGGCGCTGCTGGGCGTCCAGCCGGTGTGGGACGAGGCGTCCCGGCGGGTGACGGGCATCGAGGCGATTCCCCTGTCCGAGCTGGGCCGCCCCCGGATCGACGTGACGATCCGCATCAGCGGCTTCTTCCGGGACGCGTTCCCGCACGTGATCGCCATGATGGACGACGCGGTGCGGCTGGTGGCGTCGCTGGACGAACCCGCGTCGGAGAACTTCGTCCGCGCGCACGTCTCGGAAGATCTGGCCGCACACGGCGATCCCCGCCGGGCGACGACGCGGATCTTCGGCTCGAAGCCGGGCGCGTACGGCGCGGGTCTCCTGCCGTTGATGGACAGCGGGAACTGGCGCGACGACAAGGACCTGGCGGAGGTGTACGCCGTCTGGGGCGGCTTCGCGTACGGCCGCGACCTGGACGGCCGTCCGGCGCGCGAGGACATGGAGAGCTCGTACAAGCGCATCGTGGTGGCGGCGAAGAACACGGACACGCGCGAGCACGACATCGCGGATTCGGACGACTACTTCCAGTACCACGGCGGGATGATCGCCACGGTCCGGGCGTTGACGGGCACGGCCCCGGCGTCCTACGTGGGCGACAGCACGTCACCGGACGCGGTCCGCACGCGAACGCTGGGCGAGGAGACGGCGCGGGTGTTCCGCGCCCGGGTGGTGAACCCCCGCTGGCTGGCAGCGATGCGCCGCCACGGCTACAAGGGCGCGTTCGAGCTGGCGGCCACGGTGGACTACCTGTTCGGCTTCGACGCGACGGCGGGCGTGGTCGGCGACTGGATGTACGAGAAGCTGACCGAGTCGTACGTGCTGGACGAGGTGAACCAGGAGTTCCTGCGGCAGGCCAATCCGTGGGCGCTGCGCGGGATCGTGGAGCGGTTGAACGAAGCGGCGGACCGCGGGCTGTGGGCGGAGCCGGACCCGGAGCTGCTCGCGAAGATGCGTGAGGTGTACCTGTCGCTGGAGGGCGACCTCGAGGCGGAGTGACTAACCGTGCCACCGGACGGCTCGGGTGACCGTGCCGACGAGACGGTCGACGGTTCCGGCGGCGAACGTCCCGGAGTGCCGGCCTCGCGCGTGTTCGGCGGCGACGAGGCCGGCCAGCTCGGCCCACGTAAGCCAGGCACAGCATTCCGTCACCCGAGCTTGAAGGTCGATTGGCGACCACGGGTGCGGGCCCGCTTTCGCGTACACGGATTCCAGGTTGGCGGCGACCGCGTCGGCGAGCTCGAACCGGCCACTCAGTCCTCTGATCGCGACCGGCGGCGCGCTACCGAGGACGAGCAGCAGCAACGGCGTTCGCGCTCCGGCCATCGCGGTGACGGCGAGGTACTCGCGAGCAAGCTGTTCCGGCCCGAAGCTGCCGGACCGGATCCCTTTCGCCTCCAGGAGCACCAAGGTGTTCGGCGAGGTGATCGTCGCGTCAGGCTGCACGATCAGCCGATCGCCGCGCCCCTGGGCAGCGGGGTTGAGGGTGAATTCCTCGGGAAGGAAGACGACCTCCGCGTCGTCAGCCTCGTCGGCCGCCCGCCCGGCCGCATCGGCCGCGCCGTGTGCGCCGCGGAGGACAGCGGCCAGGTAGGCGTCCCGGGGCAGGTAGTCCAGCGCGGTGAGCACCTCGGCGGTGAGGACGTTTTCCTTGCCCCGGCCGCCGTCGCGGTACTTGACGACCGACCTGCCCTCCCAGGAGATCTCTTCCAGCAAGCGGGACAGCGGGGTACGAGGCAGGTCGCCGGGCGTGGTCACCGTCGCCACCCTAGCCTTTCCCGAACGGCGCAGTAACCCGGAAACGCCCGGGAAACGCGGGCCGGAGTTGGGTGGCGGGCATGATCACCGCCGCCCCTCCGAAGACCCGCTCCTGGGCGCTTCCGCTCATCTGCCTCGGCGCCGCCGTGCTCTACGCCGGGAAGATCGGCGACGGCCAGCTCGGCAACACTTACTACTCGGCCGCCGCGAAGTCGATGACGAGCAGCTTCACGAACTTCCTCTTCGGCTCCTTCGACTCTTACGGCGTCGTCACGGTCGACAAACCGCCGATGGCCCTGTGGCCGCAGGCGCTCTCCGTGTGGATCTTCGGCTTCCACGGCTGGGCTTTGCTGCTGCCGCAGGTCCTCGAGGGCGTCGCGGCGGTCTTCCTGCTCCACCGCACCGTCCGGTTGTGGGCCGGCGAGAACGTCGCCCTCCTGGCCGCGGCGATCCTGGCGCTGACGCCGGTCACCGTGATCATGGACCGCGGCAACAACCCCGACACGCTGCTCGTCCTGTTCCTGGTCGCCGCCGCGTACGCGCTCACCCGCTCGCTCGAAGACGGCCGGAAATGGCTGTGGTGGTGTGCTTTCTTCGTCGGCTGCGGTTTCCTGACGAAGATGCTGCAGGCCTGGATCATCGTGCCCGCCCTGGTCGTCGCCTACCTCGCCGGCACGACCGGGCCGCTCAAGCGCCGGCTGCTGGACGTCCTCGGCGCCGGCGTTGTCCTGGGCGTTTCGTCGTTCTGGTGGATCGCGCTCCACGACTGGTGGCCCGGCGCCAAGCCGTACGTGGGCGGCAGCGCCGACGGCTCCGCGTGGGACCTCGTCTTCGGCTACAACGGCTTCGGCCGCCTTTCCGGCGACGGCGAGGGCGGCGGCATGATGATCATGCGCAACGGGCAGCAGACCATGAGCTCGTTCGGCGGCGACCCGGGGCCGGGCCGGATGTTCAACGACCTGGTCGGCGGGCAGATCTCGTGGCTGCTGCCGCTGTCCCTGCTTGTCCTGGTCGTCATCGGACGCCGGTGGCGCGACGCCGGCTGGCTGCTCTGGGGCGGCTGGCTGCTGGTGACGACCGTGGTCTTCAGCTTCGCCGGCGGCATCTGGCACCCGTACTACACGACGGCGATGGCCCCCGCGATCGCCGCGATTTCGGCCGCCGGGCTCGCGCTGCTGTGGCGCAACCACCGGCGGACCCTGCTCCCCCTGGCCGTCGCGGGCAGCGCGGCTTGGGCGTTCGTCGTCACCTCGCGGGACACGACGTTCCACGGCTGGACGCGGTGGGCGGTGGTCGGCACGGCGCTGGTCGCGGTCGCCTGGCTGGTGGTGACGCCTCGGCGACGCGCCTTCGTCGCCGCCCTGGTGCCGCTGTTGCTGACGCCGGCGGTGTGGTCGGTCGCCGCCGCGCAGAGCACGTCGGCCGGGACGCTGCCCGCCGCCGGACCTTCCAGTGGTCCCGGTGCGCCGCCGCCGCAGTCACCCGGCGGGCCGCAGCCCCGGCTGATGCTCTCCGGCGGAGACGGCACCGCCACGCTGTCGGACGAGCAACGACGCATCCTCGACTACGCCCACCGGAACGGCACCGAAATCACCCTGGCGGTGAACGCCGAAGCGGGCACGGTCGCGCCGTTCCTCATCGAGTCGGACGCGACCGTGATCGGGATGGGCGGCTTCGGCGGCCGCGACGACGCGCCGTCGGTCGCGCAGCTCGACCGCTGGCTCGCCGAGGGCAAGCTCCGGTTCGTGCTGAGCGGCGCGGGCACCCCGCCCGGGCCGCCGCGGAGTCCGGTCCAGGGCGACCGCCAACGCTGGATCGAGCGGCACTGCACGGTCGTCGACCCGGGCGCGTACGGCGGCCGGCCCGGACCCGGACGGAGCGACGGCCCGGTGCGGATCGGCGGCGCGGACGCGCTCTACCAGTGCCGCTAACGGCGAGGAAACACCGGCGCGGCGATCATGGCGGCATGCGGGTCCTGGTGGTGGAGGACGAGCCGATGCTCGCGGACGCGATCGCGGAGTGGCTGCGTGACGAGTCGCACGCGGTCGACATCGCCCACGACGGCGGCGCCGCGCTCGACCGGATCGCCGTCCACGACTACGACGTCGTCGTGCTCGACCGGGACCTGCCGGTCGTGCACGGCGACGACGTCTGCCGGCGGGTGGTGGCGTCCGGGGCGGCGACGCGGGTGCTGATGCTCACCGCGGCGGTCGAGGTCACCGACCGCGTCGCCGGGCTGTCCCTCGGCGCCGACGACTACCTGACCAAGCCGTTCGCGTTCCCCGAACTGGCCGCGCGCATCCAGTCGCTGGGGCGGCGCTGCCGGCCGGCCGCGCCGCCGATCCTGCGCCGCGGCGGCATCACGCTGGACCCGGCGCGGCACGAGGTGTTCCGCGACGGGCGCTACCTGCCGCTGTCCAAAAAGGAGTTCGCGGTGCTGGCCGAGCTGCTGCGCGCGGACGGCGCCGCCGTGTCCGCGGAACACCTGCTGGAGAAGGCGTGGGACGAGCACGCGGACCCGTTCACCGGCGCGGTCCGGCTCACGATCCTCAAGCTGCGCCGCAAGCTCGGTGACCCGCCACCGGTGGAGACGGTCACCGGGGTCGGCTACCGGCTCCGATGAGCCTCCGGCTGCGGCTGACCGTGCTCTACGGCGGCCTGTTCCTGCTGGCGGGCGGGGCGCTGCTGGGCGTCACGTACCTGTTGTTCACGCGGCAGGTCGGGCGGCGGGTCACGTTCATCGCGGGCACCGCGCCGGCCGGGCTGCCTTCGCTGCCGTCACCGGAGTCGCTCGACGAGCAGGCGCGGCAGGTGCGCGAAGCGGCGGCGACGTCGTTGCTGACGCAGGGCGCGATCGCGCTCGGCGCGGTGGCAGTGCTGGCGGCCGGGCTGGGCTGGCTGGTGGCGGGCCGCGCGCTGGCGCCGTTGCGGCAGGTGACGGACACGGCGCGCCGCATCGCGGCGGCGGCCGACCCGGGCGGGCACGAGCGGATCGCGTTGCGCGGCCCCGATGACGAGGTGAAGAACCTCGCCGACGCGTTCGACGTGATGGTCGAGCGGCTCGACCGGTCGTTCGACGCGCAACGCCGGTTCGTCGCGAACGCGTCGCACGAGCTGCGCACGCCGCTGACGCTGAACCGCTCACTGGTCGAGGTGGCGATGCACCGCCGCACGGCGTCCGACGACGTCCGGCAGCTCGGCGGCAAGCTGCTGCGGATCAACGCGCGGCACGAGAAGCTGATCAGCGGGTTGCTGCTGCTGGCCCGGTCGGAGAGCGCCCTGACCGAGCGCTGCCCGGTGGATCTGGCGGCGGTGGTGGCACACGTGGTCCCGCCGGGGGTGACGGAGGACCTGGCCGAGGCGACGGCGCTGGGCGACGCGCTGATGCTGGAGCGCCTGGCGCACAACCTGGTGGAGAACGCGCTGCGCCACAACGTGGCAGGCGGCTGGGTGCGCGTGACGACCCGGTCGTCGCCGGGCCGGGCGGAGCTGGAGGTGGCCAACAGCGGGCCGGTGATCCCGCCGGAGGAGGTGCCGGCGCTGTTCGACCCGTTCCACCGGCGCGCCCGGGTGGCGGCCGAGGGAGCGGGGCTGGGGCTGTCGATCGTCCGCTCGGTGGCCCACGCCCACGGCGGCGAGGTGACGGCGACGGCGCGGGAGGAGGGCGGCCTGGTCGTGGTGGTGACCCTGCCGGCGCCTTGAGGGTCGCTGAGTCGCGCGGCGATGGCAGCAGGGCGTGCGTCGGGGCCGCCCGCCGAGAGATTGAAAGCCTGAGAGTGGGCATCGCTCTGGCACTGCCGTGACACTTCTCCCGCCTCGCCCCGCGAGCCTGCCAGCTCGCATCACTTCGCACTGCCGCGCCCACTCACCCGCCCGGCGAGCCTGCGAGCTCGAATCACCTCCACCACCGCGCCCACTCACCCGCCTCGCCCCGCGGGCTTGAGAGCTCGCACCACTCCGGCGCTGTCCGCGCCGCTTGCCCGTTTCTCCGCCGCCGTTTGCCCGTCTTGGCGCCGAACTACGATCCGGCGCGCGGGTGAGTGGGCGCCGCCTTACTCTCCCGCTCACTTCGCCGGTTCGGTCCGTTGCGGCCTCACCCGGGCGGCGCCATTCCCGGACGAATATCGGATATTCGGGCGCTTTTCGCCCGCCGAACACCCCTACCCGACCTTCGCGTCTTGACTTCGTCAATGGTCTAGTCCAATAGTTTGTCCACCCTCGAACCCCACCGGGAGGACGGATCATGCGCAGAAGCAGACTGGCCGCCATCGGGCTCGCCGCCGCCACCTTCATCGGTACCGCGGTGAGCCTCGTGATCGGCGCGCCCTCCGCGACAGCGGCGCTGAGCACCAGCTGGTACGCCGCCGCGCCGTATCTGATGCCCGTGAGCAACAACCCACCCGATCCGATCACCGTGATGAACGCGACCGGGCTCAAGGCCTTCCAGCTCGCGTTCATCCTGGCGCCCAACGGCGGCGGCTGCAGCCCGACCTGGGACGGCACCAACGCCGTCTCCTCCGACACCACCGTCTCGAACGTGATCTCCCGGATCCGGGGCAACGGCGGCGACGTTTCGGTGTCCGTCGGCGGCTACGGCGGCACGAAGCTCGGCCAGACCTGCGGCACCGTAGCCGCGACCGCCGCCGCGTACCAGCAGGTCATCACCAAGTATTCGCTCAAGGCGATCGACTTCGACCTCGAAGAGCCCGAGTACGAGAACACCGCGGCCATCGCCAACGAGCTCGGCGCGGCGAAGACGTTGCAGGCCAACAACCCCGGCCTGTTCGTGTCGGTGACCATGCCGGGCACCGCGGCCGGCACCGGCTGGTTCGGCACGCAGCTGCTCGACCAGGCGAAGTCGATCGGCTTCACGCCCGACAACTTCTCGATCATGCCGTTCGACGGCGGCTTCAACGGCGGCTCGTCGCAGGTGTCCGCGCTGGAAGCACTGCACGGCCTGCTCATGTCGCACATGGGCTGGGACAGCGCGACCGCGTACTCGCACGAAGGCTTCTCCGGCATGAACGGCAAGTCGGACGCGGCCGAGATGTTCTACACCGCCGACTTCCAGACGGTCTACGACTACGCGACCAGCCACGGCCTCGGCCGCTTCACGTTCTGGTCGGTCAACCGCGACCGCGCGTGCGTCGGCACGACGGACAACGGCGTCTGCAGCAACGTCCCTCAGAACGACTGGGACTTCACGAAGTTCAGCGTCCGGTTCGCCGGCGCGACCCCGCCCCAGACGACGCCGACCCCGCCGACCACCACGACCCCGACCACCCCGGGCGGCGGCTCCTGCACCGCGGCGGCGTGGGACAAGGCGAAGGTCTACGTGAAGGACGACGTCGTCTCGCACAACAGCCACAAGTTCACCGCGAAGTGGTGGACGCAGGGCGAGGAGCCCGGCACCACCGGCGAGTGGGGCGTCTGGACCGACAACGGCGCCTGCTGAGCCGTCCAGCCCGTGCGGGTTCCGGCCAGCACGGGCTACTTCCAGTCGAGGTGGGTGTTCTCGCGCTGGACCTCCGGGGTCAGCGCGGGCACCTCGACGACGTGCCGCCCGGCTTCCCGCAGCAGCTCGGTGCCCCGGGCGTCGACGAAGACGGATGGCTCGCGCCACGCGAAGACGACCCGCGGGATCCCCGCGTCGAGGATCAGCTCGGTGCAGCTGCGCGGGTGGGAGCTGCGGTTGCTGCACGGCTCCAGCGAGCTGTAGATCGTGGCGCCAGCCAGGCGCGGGTCGCCGGCGCACTTGGCGAGCGCGGCTTCCTCGGCGTGGTTCAGGGGGTCGCCCTCGCCGGAATGCCCGGTGGCGACGACCTCGCCGTCGGCGTCGGTGATGACGGCCCCGACCCGGAAGGTGTGGCTCGGCGGGCACTCGGCGGCGAGCGCGATGGCTTCCCGCAGGCGCCGGACGTCCCAGCCGGTCGGCTCGGCCGCGGCCCGGTACCGGAGGATCGCCATCCCTTGGAGCTCTTCGACGCCGCTCAGGATCAGCGGGCGCGGGTAGAGCCCGGGCCCGACGAACCGCGGCGCCCCGGGCTGCCCGACGAAGAACGGCGCGATCGCGAGCCGCAGCTCGTCGGCGAGGCCTTCGGTGAGGAACCGGGTGTGGATCCCGCCACCGCCCTCGACCAGCAGGTTCCCGATGCCGCGCGCCCCGAGGTCGTCGAGGACGCGCGAGAAGTCGGACGGATTTCCGGCATCGACGACGGTCGCGACGTGCTTCAGCGCGTCGGCGGCCCCGGGCGGTGCGTAGACGATCTTCTCGGTGTCCCCGACGGTGAAGAACTGCGCGTCCGGATCGAGGCCTCGGGTGGTCACGGTGACCTTGACGGGTTGCTCGGGCTTCCCCTGTTCCAGCCGCTTCCGCCGCAGCTCGGGCGAGCGCACGAGCAGCCGCGGGTTGTCGGCCCGGACTGTTCCGGCCCCGACGAGGATGGCGTCGGCCTCGGCCCGCAACCGGTCCACGACCGCGAAGTCGTCCTCAGTGGACAGTACGAGCCGCTCGGGTGAGGTGTCGTCGAGGAAGCCGTCGAGCGACTGCGCGGCGGACAGCAGGACGTGCGGCCGGGTGATCACCCGGCCCAGTATGCCCGCCCCGTAACGCGCCCGGCGATCGCGACGTCTACGAGTGCATGACCACGCGAGGCTGGTACAAGGAACGGACGCTCACCCTGGTCGACACCCTCGGGCGCGACGTCCCGGTGACGACCGGGCTCACGCGCGACCCGGAGGGCCGGCTGGTCGCGGCCATCGCGATCGGCGACGGCCCGAGCGCCATCTACCGCCACGTGCTCGACCAGGACGACCGCACCGGACTCGTGGTCAACGCGGCCCACACGGTCGACGACCTGCGCACCCTGTCCGGCATCGCACCGGCCCGCGGGCTCCGCGCCCACCACCAGACCGGTCAGGCGGGCAAGACGGCGTACTGGCGGACGTAGAGGTCCGTGTACGTCACCGGGCCGCGCGGGCCCGGGACCTTGTCCAGGTTGATGCCGGTTTCCGGGACCGCGAGCAGCTTGAAGCCGTCGAGGAGGCGGGTCGGGGCGTTCCAGAAGACGCCGGTGCCGGTGTAGCCGTCGAAGAAGGCGTCGGCGGCCGCCGCGTCGTCGGTGGCGATGCCCGCCGCCAGGCCCGACGTCTGCTCGTTGGCGATCTCCACCGCGTCGGCGAGCGCGCCGACCTTGGCCACCGTGACGGTCGCCTCGCGGTCGGAGTCCAGCGCCCACTCGTAGCCGATGGCGTGCTCGTGCGGCGCCAGCGAAGGCGTGACGCCCCGCTCGGCCAGCGCCTCGGAGATGCCCGGCCAGACGTCGTCGTGGATGCCCTCGTGGATGAGCAGCAGGTTCAGCCGGTTGCAGACGCCCAGCCGGTCGAGGCTCGCGTAGACGAGGTCACGCGCCTTGGTGACGTCCGCCCCGCGGTCGACGTACAGGACGCCGCCGCCGTCCGCGTGGGCCAGCGTGCGCACGCCGTGGACGGCCGCCTCGGTGGCCAGCGCCCGGGTGCTGTCGCCGCTGCCGCGCAGGATCACGAGCGGCACCAGGTTCGGCAGCCGCACCAGCGCGGACGCCGCCTCGCGCTCCACCCGCGGCACGAGCTGCACGCAGTCGGCGTCGATGCCGGCCTCGGTCAGCGCCGGGGCGATGACGACCTCGCGCAGCCGCTGCGCCGAGCCGAGCGCGGCCGAGCCGGTGCGCAGCACGCCGCCGTTGCGCGACTTGACCAGCTGCGACGCCACGTCGACGGTCACGTTCGGCCGCGCCTCGTAGTTCGCGCCGATCACGCCGACCGGGCGTCGCCGCTCGACCAGCTTCAGGCCGCCGTCCAGGGTGGACACGTCGACCGAACGCTCCTGGTGCGGAGCGCCGGCGAGCAGCCGCAGCTGCTCGGCCATGCCGGTCAGCCGCTCGGGGGTGATGGTGAGCCGGTCGAGCAGACCGGCGCTCATCCCCTCGCCCTTGGCGCGCTCGACGTCGGCCTGGTTCGCCTCCAGGATCTCGTCGCGGTGCGCGAGCAGCCTTTCGGCCATCCCGGTCAGCGCGGCGTCGACGGCCTCGGCGGAAGCGGCGGCGAGCGACGGCGCGGCCAGCTTCGCCGCCCGTGCGCACTCCTCCACGGCCTTGGCGACCTCGTCCATCGTTCGTCTCCCTCCGCGCGGACCAGCGAGAGACCAGTTTGCCGCATGGGCGTGGCTAGGCGGCCACGGGCTCCAGCAGGTACAGCCCACCGGCGATCAGGCAGCTGATCGTCGCCACGGCGAAGACCAGCACCCACAGCACCGGCGGCACCGCGGTGAGCCGGCCCAGCTGGTCGGCGTCGGAGTCGCGGGCGCGGCCCCGCCGCCGCTTGACCTGCAGCTCGACCACCGGCCGCACGCCCCCGAACAGCAGGAACCACGTCACGAGGTAGCTGAACGGAGCCTGCACCTCGACCGGCGCGACGAACGCGACCAGGGCCAGCACGACGGCGCTGGCGACGACGGTGAACACCCCGTAGGCGTTGCGGACCATCACCAGCACGCCGAGCAGCAACAGCGCGATCAGCACGAGGACCGTGCCGGCCAGGTCGGCGCCCAGCAGGCTGGCGAACAGCAGCCCGAGCACCGACGGCGCCAGGTACCCGGCCATCGCGGTGAAGGCCATGCCCGGCCCTTCGGGCTTGCCGCGCGAGACGGTGACGCCCGAGGTGTCCGAGTGCAGCTTGATGCCCTGCAGACGCCGCCCGACCAGCACCGCGGCCAGGGCGTGCCCAGCCTCGTGCACGATGGTGACGCCGTTGCGCGCCAGCCGCCACGGGCTGCCGCCGACGAGCACCACCAGCAGCGCCACCCCACCGGCGACCAGGGTGATCACCGCCGGGGCCTGGGCCTCATCGAGCAGCGACGGCGTGGTGGCGGCCGCACGAAGGGCGGCACCGGCCTGACTGCCGAGGGCGAGTTGAACGGGCGAGCTCACCCGGACACCTCACCACAGGCGATATCTGGCTACGGTGAGTCCCCGCCGCTGGAGGTTTCGGCGGCTCCGGTATCGGATCGATGCGATCTCCTTTCGTCGTGGTGGAGGTGGGGCGCCGATCGCGGGCTCGCGGTGAACGTCCGGCCGGGCGCCCGGGCAGGTCGGCAGCCGCGCCGACGGAGGGCATCGGCTTCCGGCGAGGTGCGCCGACGGAGGGCATCGGCTTCCGGCGAGGTGCGCCGGCCTCACGTGACTGAAACCGTGATTCGCGTAGCCAAAGCCGAGACTCGCGTGACCGAGGCCGTGGCTCGCGTGCTTGAAGCCAGAACTCGCATAATCCAGGCCGAGCCTCGCGTGACTGAAGCCGGAACTCGCATGATCCAGGCCGAGACTCGCGTGACTGGAGCCGGAACTCGCGTGATCCGGGCCAGAACTCGAGACCGGGGCTTGGCCGGGCCGCCGGGTCAGGTCACCGGGACTCCCTCATCCGCGCCTCCCCTTCCACGCGGAACAGGAACGACACCCAGCTCCGGAACGGTGCCCACGCCTCGGCGATCTCCGTCAGCTCGTCCACTCCCGCGTCCGGCAGGTGGTACGCGTCGCGCATGATTTCGTGGAGGCGGGTCTCCGCGCGGGGGAACACGTCCGGGTGGCCGGCACCGCGGATCAGGATCAGCTCCGCGCTGAAGCGGCCGATCCCCGGCAGGCGCTGCAGCTGTTTCAGCGCCTCGTCGGCCGGCATCGCCCGCAGCGTCGCCGCGTCGAGCAGGCCGTCCGCCGCTGCCTCGGCGATTCCGCGCAGGCGCTGCATCTTCGGGCCCGACAGGCCCGGCAGGTACTCCAGTTTCGCCAGCACCGCCGGCGCCGGGAACAACGTCAGCAGGCTGCCGCCGACGTCGACCTCCGTGCCGTGGCGCTCGGCCAGCCGGCGGCGCAGCCGGACCGCCTGCGTCATCCAGATCCGGTGGCTCAGCACCGCCCAGCACGCCGCCTCGTACGGGGACGCGAACAGGACCGGCCGCAACCCCGGATGCATCCCCTGCACCAGGGACACCACCGGGTCGCGGCCGCCGACGTCGGCGAACCCGGTGCCGTCGACGTCCAGCGAGCACATGCGCCCCGCCTGGGTCAGCACCGCGTCCGGCCGCGCGGGCGACCCGTGTACCTCCACCACGACCTCGCCGGGCGATCTCTGCCGCAGCACCGCTCCCACCGGGGTCCACTCGCCCTCGAGCGGGAACGCCACCCGGAGCGCGCCGGGCTCGGCGTCCGGCCGGCCGGCCGGCGCGAAGCCGGTCAGGAACCGGGCCGCCGCGGCCAGGTCGAACTCGCCGTGCACCGTGATCTCGTTGTTCAGCAGGGAAATCGTCATCAGTCCTCCTCGGATCGGAACCTCGCCTGCGACGCTAGGCACGAGCACCGACAATTTCGGCCTCGAACGCCTGAGCCCGCGACTTCTTCACTCGTTCGAGCGCCTCAGCTTTGACATACTGGCGGTATCCGAGAGGAGCGCAATGCCGACCGAGACCGCCACCGAACGCCTGGAAGACCTCCTGGACACGCCCGCGAAGATCGAGGACGGCTACCTCGACCTGCTGGGCGCCGTCAGCCAGGCCGGCCCGCCGACCGGCCTCACCCAGCGCCTGATGCGCACCACCCTCCTCCCGCGGATCTACGAGCGGTACTGGCGTCCCACCCTCGGCCGCGCACTCAAAGGCCCGTTCGGCCCGAGCATGACGGGCGAAGTCGAACTCGCGACGAAGCTCCTGGGCCTGCGCCCCGGAGACACCGCGCTCGACGTCGCCTGCGGCACCGGCCGGTTCACGCGCGCGTTCGGCACGGCCGTCGGCCCGGCCGGGCTCGCCATCGGCCTCGACGGCGCGCGGACGATGCTCACCAAAGCCGTCGCCGAGGCCGGCCCGGCGTCCGTCGCCTACCTGCGCGCCGACGCCGTGCGCCTCCCGCTAAAAGAGTCCACTGTGGACGGCCTCTGCTGCTTCGCCGCCCTCCACATGTTCGCCGAGCCCGAAACGGCGTTGGACTCGTTCGCGCGCGTCCTGAAACCCGGCGGCCGGATCGTGCTGCTGACGAGCGCCCGACGAGGCTGGCAACCCGCGCGGGCGGCGGAGTCCGTCGGCGGGATCCTGAGCGGGCAGCGGATGTTCGACCGCGGCGAGATCGCGGCGAGCCTGCGCGCCCGCGGCTTCGCCGGGATCACCGAGCGGTACGCCGGGGTCACGCAGATCGTGGCGGGCCGGCTGACCTGAGCGCCGCGGATTGTCGGAGCCTGCGGTTAGCATCGCCCCATGACCCACCACGAGCCCGTCCCGCCCGACGACAGCTACCTGCGTTCCCTGGTCGAGGCCACCGCCGACGCCGTCGCGGCCGCCGAACCGCTGTCCTCGCCGCACACCGGCGCGGACGAGGCGACGCGGGCCGAAGTGACCGCCGCGGTCGAACGCAGTTCACCCGATCTGGTGGCGTTGAGCCAAGATCTCCACGCCCACCCCGAAGAGGGGTTCGCCGAGCACCGTTCGGTGCGAGCGCTGGCCGGCCTCCTGAAACGCCATGGCCACGAAGCGACCATCGGCGTCGGCGGGCTCGACACCGCGCTGCGCGTCAGCACGCCTGAACGAGACGGCCCGCACATCGCCGTGCTCGCCGAGTACGACGCCCTTCCCGGCCTCGGCCACGCGTGCGGCCACAACATCATCTGCACGACCGCCGCGGGCGGCTTCCTCGGCGCCGCGACCGTGGCCGAGCGGCTCGGCGGCCGCGTCAGCCTGATCGGCACGCCGGCCGAGGAAGGCGGTGGCGGCAAGGAGATCCTCGCCCGCGCCGGGGTGTTCGACGACGTCGACGCGGTGATCATGCTGCACCCGTTCAGCCACGACATCGCGCTGCACCCGTTCCTCGGCCGCCGTCAGCTCGAAATGGTCTTCCACGGCGTCGGCGCGCACGCCTCGGCCCAGCCCTTCATGGGCCGCAACGCGCTCGACGCCGCCGTCGCGGCCTACCAGGGCGTCTCGGCGCTGCGCCAGCAGCTCCCGCAGAGCGACCGCGTCCACGGCGTCTTCACCGACGGCGGCGCCCGGCCGAACGTCATCCCGGCCCGGGCCGCGCTGCTGTTCTACCTGCGCTCCCAGAACCCCGAAACCCTGCGCGACCTCGCCGCCCGCATGACGTCCATCGCGGAGGGCGCGGCGACGATGACCGGCTGCGGCGTCGAGCTGACCTGGGACGCCCAGGCCGCCTACCTGCCGATCCGGTTCAACACCGCGCTCGCCGGGCGGTGGACGGCCAACCAGCTCGGCACCGGCCGCACCCCGCTGCCGCCGGGCATCGTCCCGGAGTCGCTCACGGGATCGACGGACCTGGGCAACCTGTCGTACCGGATGCCCGCGCTGCACCCGATGCTCGCCGTCTCGGGCCCGACGGTCGCGTTGCACACCAAGGAGTTCGCGGCCGCGGCCGGGTCGGAGACGGGCGACGCCGGAGTCCGGGACGGCGCGCTGGGCTTGGCCCTCACCGCCGCCGACTACCTGGGGGACGCCGAGCTGCGGAAGGCGGTCCACGACGAGTTCGAGGCGGCGGGAGGCGCACTGGACGTACCGTCGTTCTTCGCGTGACGCCTGAGGACCGCCTGAGTTTTCTCAGCTGATTCTTCTCAGCAAAGCCTGAGGTATTTCCACAGGCTGCTCACAAGCACGGGCGCGAATCTTGAGTCATGACCGAGAACGAGAGTCGGCCCGGCCCCGCCTCACCCGGTGGGCACCAGCCGCACCAGAGCACCCAGCAGTACGGGCCGTACGCGCAGCAGCAGTACGGCTACCAGCACCAGGCCGCGCCGAACCCTCTGTTCACGCCGCAACCGCCGCCGCAGCAGATGCCCACGGCGCTGAAGGCCAAGCCGCGCAGAGGCGGCCGCGTCGCGATGATCGTCAGCGCGACGGCCCTCGGCGCCGCGCTGGTCGGCGGCGCCGCGATCGTCGGGCTCACCACGAACTCGGCGGACGGCACGACGACGTCGGTGAGCACGCCGGCGGCCACGGGCCAGACGGTCTCGAACCCGGCCTCCGGCGACGTCAGCGGCGTCGCGGCGAAGGTGACGCCGAGCGTGGTGCAGATCAACGTCACCACCGGGCAGGGCGAGGCCATCGGCTCCGGCGTCATCCTCACTTCGGACGGCCGGATCCTGACCAACGCTCACGTCGTCGACGGCGCCCAGAACGTCGTCATCACCACGTCCGACGGCAAGAAGTACCAGGCCAGCGTGGTCGGCGCGGACACCAAGGCCGACATCGCGGTGGTCCAGGCCCAGAACGCCGGCGGCCTGACGGCGGCGACGCTGGGCGACTCGAGCAAGCTGATCGTCGGGCAGGAAGTCATCGCGATCGGCTCGCCGGGCGGGCTGCAGAACACCGTCACCACCGGCATCGTCAGCGCGCTCAACCGGAACCTGTCCGACATCGGGCAGGGCCAGGAGCAGCAGCAGTCGCCGTTCAACCGGACTTCGAACCAGACTCAGGACTCGCCCAGCTACACCGCGATCCAGACGGACGCCGCCATCAACCAGGGCAACTCCGGCGGCGCGCTGGTCGACGCCCAGGGCAACGTCATCGGCATCAACTCGGCGCTCTACAGCCCGACGGCCTCGGCCAACGGCTCGGCCGGCAGCGTCGGGATCGGCTTCGCCATCCCGATCAACGACGCCAAGAAGATCGTCGACCAGATCGTGAACAGTTAGGACGCGGACGGGCCGTGTCGGGGCGGTCCGTTCCACCCGCTTTCGGGGAGCGGGGACAGCGAAGGCCGTTTCGAGAGTCAATCGGGGGCTCTCGAAACGGCCTTCGCGTTGTTTACAGGTCGTAGGTGAGGACCAGGGTGTGGTTCTGCTCGGCGTCCATCTCGATGTTCGCCGTGCCGGAGATCCCGGTCAGCTCGCCCGAGCCCGAGCCGGTGAGGATCTTGAGCGTCAGGCCGGACTCGTCGGCCGAGTGGTGCAGGACGAAGGCGCCCTTGCGGCCGTCGACCGAGACGGCGAGACGCTCGAAGGCGACGTACGCGCGCGAAGTCGCGTTGGACGCCGTCAGCATCTCGACGGTGCTGGTGCCTTCGACCGCTCCGGTGAACGTCTTGGCGATCGCCACCCGGGAGAACTCGGTCCCCGCGGCCTCGTCGGTCGCCTGCGGTGCCCACTCGTCGAGGACGAAAGACGCGGTGGCAGTGCTGGTCATGGCTGGTTTCCCCTGTCTCGAAGGTGAGCCCAGCTTGGCAGCCATACCTGACAGTTCGCGTCAGGTATTCCTCACCGCTTCCGGTTGCCGAACAGCCCACGCGTGATCTCCCGGCCCAGCGCGCTCGCCGCAGACCGCATGAACGACTTCACGGCCGGGTTCTTCATCGCGGACTCGAGGAACCCCGGCTCGTCCTTCTCCTTCTCGGGAACCGGAGGGGCCTCGGCGGGCGGAGCGTCCGGAGCGGGAGCCGGCGGGATCTTCGCGGCCAGCTTCTCGTACGCGGACTCCCGGTCGATCGTCTCGGCGTACTTCGCGTGCAAGTCCGACGAAGCGACCGCGGCGGCGACGGCTTCGGGGCCGATCGAGCCCATCTTCGAGCGCGGCGCCCGCAGCCGCGTCCACGCCACCGGCGTCGGCGCGCCCCGCTCCGACAGCACCGTGACGATCGCCTCGCCGATGCCCAGCGACGTCAACGCCGTGTCGAGCTCGTAGAACTTCGTCTTCGGGTAGGTCTTGACCGTCTTGGCCAGCGCCGCCTGGTCGTCCGGCGTGAACGCCCGCAGGGCGTGCTGGATCCGGGCGCCCAGCTGCGAAAGGACGTTGTTCGGGATGTCCGTGGGCAGCTGCGTGCAGAAGAACACGCCGACACCCTTCGATCGGATAAGCTTCACGGTCTGCTCGATGCGCTCCAGGAACGCCTTCGACGCGTCGTTGAACAGCAGGTGCGCCTCGTCGAAGAAGAAGACGAGTTTCGGCTGCTCGAGATCGCCTTCCTCCGGCAACTCCTCGAACAGCTCGGCCAGCAGCCACATCAGGAACGTCGAGAACAGCGCCGGTTTCGCCTGGAGGTTGTCCAGCTCCAGCAGCGTGATGACGCCCTTGCCGTCGTTCTGCCGCATCAGGTCGTGGACATCGAGCTCCGGCTCGCCGAAGAAGTCCTCGCCGCCCTGGGCCTCCAGGTTGGACAGCGCGCGCAGGATCACCCCGGCCGTCGCCGCCGACACCCCGCCGATGCCCTTGAGGTCTTCCTTGCCTTCGTCGCCGGTGAGGTGCGTGATCACCGACCGGAGGTCCTTCGTGTCCAGCAACGCGAGGCCGCGCTGGTCCGCCCAGTGGAAGATCAGCCCGAGCGTCGACTCCTGCGTCTCGTTGAGCCCGAGCACCTTCGACAGCAGCACCGGCCCGAAGCTCGTGATCGTCGCCCGGATCGGCGAGCCCTTCCCGCCGGTGCCCAGCGACAGGAACTGCACGGGGAACGCCGTGCCGGCCCAGTCGTCACCCAGTTCCTGAGAGCGCTTCGCGACCTTGTCGTTCGCCTCGCCGGCCGCGGCCAGCCCGGACAGGTCGCCCTTCACGTCCGCGAGCACCACCGGCACCCCGGCGGCCGACAGCTGCTCCGCGACGAGCTGCAGCGTCTTCGTCTTGCCCGTCCCGGTCGCGCCCGCCACCAGGCCGTGCCGGTTCAGCGTCGCCAGTGGCAGGCGCACCGCGGCCGTGGCGTCCGCCTTCCCGTCGATCACCACCGCGCCCAGCTCCAGCGCGGCCCCCTCACTCGCATAACCAGCGGCGATCTCGCTCGCCGGCGACTCCTGCCCGGTCACTCGCACCTCCCCGATCGTGTGGCCTGCACCACATCTCGGAGCGTAACGCGCCGTACGCGCAGGTAACGCCCTTCCCGTCCCCGTGTCGGGTTAGGGTCACCGGGTGACCGACCGCCTAGTCTGGATCGACTGCGAAATGACGGGGCTCGACCTCGGCAAGGAAGCGTTGATCGAAATCGCCGCCCTCGTCACCGACGCGGAGCTGAACGTGCTCGGCGAAGGAGTCGACATCGTCATCCACGCCGACGAGGAAAAACTCGCCGGGATGCCCGACGTCGTCCGCGAGATGCACGCCCACTCCGGCCTCACCGAAGAGGTCCGCGCCTCCAGCGTCACCCTCGAAGAAGCCGAACGCCGCGTCCTCGAGTACATCCGCGAGCACGTCCCGGAAGCCGGCACCGCGCCGCTCGCCGGCAACTCGATCGCCACCGACCGCGGCTTCATCGCGCGCGACATGCCGGCGCTCGACGCCCACCTCCACTACCGCCTGGTCGACGTCTCCTCCGTCAAGGAACTCGTCCGCCGCTGGTACCCGCGGATCTACTACGCCAAGCCGGAGAAGGGCCTCGCGCACCGGGCACTGGCGGACATCAAGGAATCCGTCGGCGAGCTCGACTACTACCGGCGCGTCGCCTTCGTCCCGCAGCCCGGCCCGACCAGCGACGAAGCCAAGGCGGCGGCCGCTGAAGTGCAGGAACGGTTGCAGAGGTAACCCCCTGCAATCCGCTTGAAGACACCCGCTACGATTACTGCCATCGAGGTGATCGCACGCGGTTCCCTCGCTGATGGTGGGCGTAGCTCAGCTGGTAGAGCACCTGGTTGTGGTCCAGGAGGTCGCGGGTTCGAAACCCGTCGCTCACCCCAACACCCCGACGTGGTCGGGCCCTCGCGGGCCCTCCCCATGGTCGGGGTTTCGCCTTTTTGTGGGGTCGAACCCCCACACCCCCGCCGGGGGCTCGCCCCCGGACCCCCATCACGCGTCGTTGCGTTGCGCTGTTCGTGGCAACCCTCACGACCGGATGGCTCAGCGTGCGAACGTCCGATCGCCGGTGCACCGTGGGGTGGTGGCACGTTCAGGACCGAAGATCAGGCGGAAGAAGAAGCTGCGGTACGAGGACATCACCGTCGTCGACCGGTCGCTTCTCAAGCGGGCGGTGGGAGCCGCCGCCCTCGGCAACGCCATGGAGTGGTTCGACTTCGGCGTCTACGCCTACATCGCCGACACCATCGCCGAGGTCTTCTTCCCGCCCACGGTCTCCCCCGGAGTCCGGCTGATCGGGACCTTCGGGGCCTTCACCGCCGCCTTCCTCATGCGACCACTCGGCGGGCTCGTCTTCGGGCCGCTCGGCGACCGGATCGGGCGGCAGAAGGTCCTCGCCGTCACCATGATCATGATGGCCATCGGGACCCTGTGCATCGGGCTGATCCCGTCCTACTCGTCCATCGGCGTCTGGTCGCCCATCCTGCTCGTCCTCGCGCGGATGGTGCAGGGGTTCTCCACCGGCGGGGAGTACGGCGGCGCGACGACGTTCATCGCCGAGTACTCCCCCGACAAACGCCGTGGCTTCATGGGTTCCTGGCTCGAGTTCGGCACGCTGTCCGGGTACGTGCTCGGCGCGTCCGTCGTCACCGGCATGAAGGCCTGGGTCCCGCACGAGACGCTGCTCGACTGGGGCTGGCGAATCCCGTTCCTGGTCGCCGGGCCGCTCGGCATCATCGGCCTCTACCTGCGGCTCAAGCTCGAGGAGACGCCCGCGTTCCAGAAGCACGCCGAAGAGGCCGAGAAGCGCGGCCGCTCCGGCGAGCCGTTCTGGAAGATGTTCACCGACTACTGGCCCGCGCTGCTCATCTGCGTCGGCCTGGTGCTCGTGTTCAACGTCACCGACTACATGCTCCTGTCGTACATGCCGACGTACCTGTCCGAGCAGCTGCACCTCGACGCCACCCACGGCCTGCTGCTGATCATCGTCGTCATGGTCGTGATGATGCTGATCATCCTGGTCGGCGGCCGGATCACCGACCAGGTCGGCCGCAAGCCCGTGATGATGGCCGGCTGCGTCGGTTTCGTCGTGCTCTCCTGGCCGCTGATGCTGCTGGTGCACGACGGCGGCCTGATCCTGACGTTCCTCGGGCTCATGGGCCTCGGCCTGCTGCTGCTCTGCTTCGAGGTCTCGATGCCCGCGGCGCTGCCGGCGCTGTTCCCGACCGCGATCCGCTACGGCGCGCTGTCCATCGCGTTCAACATCTCCGTGTCGCTCTTCGGCGGGACGACGCCGCTGGTCATGCAGGCGCTGATTTCGTCCACCGGCCATGACTTCTGGCCGGCCTGGTACATGATGGCCGCCGGCGCGGTGGGTGCCGTCGCGGTCTACTTCAGCCGCGAGACGGCGAACAAGCCGCTCTGGGGCTCCGGTCCCGCGGTGGCGACCGAAGCCGAGGCGCGGGAGCTCGTCCGCGACTCGGCGAAGGGCTAGACCGTCTCCAGCAGGAGCCCGGTCAGCTCGGCGGGCATGGTGATCATGCAGTCGTGCCCGGTCGGCAGCTCGCGCACCGGCTCACCCGCCGGGACCGGCCGCCGGGTGATGCCCGCCGGACGTTGTCCGCCCACGCAGTGGATGTGCGTGCGCGGGATCGCCTTCGCCGCCGGGTTGTCCAGCCGCACCGGCTCCGTGAGGCAGCGCACCGGCTGGTCGGACAGCATCGAGCGCAGCCAGGCGGCGTCGTCGGGATCGGTGACCCCGAACAGGCCCATCGGCGGCATCTCCGGCAGCGGCGGCACCCGCCAGCCGTCCACCGCGGCGTCGATGAGCTGCTTGGTGATGGGCATGACGTCGGCTGCGGTTTCGCCGTCTTCGGGCACCATCGCGTCCAGGAACACCAGGCGGGCGATCCGTTCCGGGACGGCGTTGGCGACGCCCGAGATGACCATCCCGGCGTAGCTGTGCCCGACGAGCACGACGTCGCGCTCGTCCTCGAGCAGGCGGACGACGTCGTCGACGTGGGTGCTGAGCCCGACCTCCGGGCTCAGCAGGTGGGCCTGGTCGCCGTAGCCGGTCAGGGACGGCGCGAGCACCCGGTGTCCGGCGGATTCCAGGCGCGGGACCACCCGATCCCAGCAGCGTCCGCTGTGCCAAGCGCCGTGGACCAGCAGGAATGTTGACATGCACGCCTCGGTTCTCTTCGGTTCCTCGGTACCATTCGGTAACCGGAACCATCGTGATCCACTCGACGCGCACCGGGCAATACGGCACTAAATGGTGCCCCGGTTCTCAGGAGGTAACCGTGCAGGACCCCTGCCAGGCCCGCGAAGTCCTCGGCATCGTCGGGGACAAGTGGGCGCTGCTGGTCGTGCGGATGCTCAAGGACGGGCCGCGGCGCTTCACCGAGCTCAAGCGGAGCATCGAGGGGATCAGCCAGCGCATGCTCACCGTGACCCTGCGCGACCTCGAGCGCGACGGGATAGTGACGCGCACGGTCCACGCCGTCATGCCGCCGCACGTCAGCTACGAGCTGACCACGATGGGCCGGACCCTGCGCGAGGCCACCGCGCCGCTGATCGAGTGGAGCATCACGCACCTGCCGCTGATCGCGGCGGCGCGCGAGGAGTACGACGACCGCTAGTTCGCGGCGGTCCGCCACTCGTCCCAGGACAGCTGCCAGACGCTCCAGCCGTCGGTCGGCTCGAGCTTCGGGCCGCCGCTGTTCTGGACCGTGACGACGTCACCCTTTTTCGACGTGTCCATCAGCCACTTCGTGTTGTCGGTGGACAGGTTGAGGCAGCCGTGGCTGACGTTGCTGTGCCCCTGCTGCCGCACCGACCACGGCGCGGAGTGGTAGAAGATGCCGCTGTAGGACAGGCGAACCGCGTACTGAACGAAGGTGCTGTAGCCACCCGGCGAGTCCTCGGGCACGCCGTACGTGGCGGAGTTCATCGTGTACCCGTTGTGCTCGCTCATGACGGTGTAGGTGCCGGCCGGGGTGGTGTGGCCGGGCTTGCCCATGGAGGTCGGCATGGTCTTGACCTCCTTGTCGTTGATGGTGACCGTCATCTGGTGGGTCTGACCGTCGGCGACCGCGACGAGCTTGTCTCCGACCGTGCCGGTGATCTTCTTGTCCTCGCGGCCGTAGCTGCCCTTGCCGAGCGCCTTGCCGTAGACGGCGGCGTCGACCTTGATCTTGGTGCCACTCTTCCAGTAGTCCTTCGGCCGCCAGGTCACCTGCTTGTCGCCGGACCAGCGGAAGGCACCCTCGGTGGCGGGCTCGGCGGTGACCTTGAGCGCCTTCTCGGCGGCGGCCTTGTCCGCGACGCTGCCGGTGAAGGTGAAGATCAGCGGCAGCCCGACGCCGACGGTCTCGCCCTCGTCGAGGTTGACGGAGACACCGAGCTGCCGCGCGGGCCTGACGGTGCTGAAGCTCGACGTGGCGCTGACCGGCTTGCCGTCCGAGCCGGTCGCGGCGGCGGTCAGCGTGTAGGTCTTGTTGTAACCGAGCGGCTCGACGGAGTCCCACCCGGAGCCGTCGGCGCGCGCCTTCCCGGCGACGACCTTGCCGTCGGCCCCGGTCAGCTTGACGTCCCCGACCTTCCCGTCGGCGACGACGACGCTCACGGGCTCACCGGGCGCGACGTCCTTGGCATCCTTCGCAGGGCTCAGCGTGAGCACGGCGGGCTTCGCCACGGGCTTGGGAGCGCTCGAGGACACCGTCTCCTTCGGCGGTTCACTCGAAGGGTTACTGCTACAGCCGGCGACCGTGAGGCCGATCACCCCAGCGGCCACGAGCAGCCGCACCCCCGCACTCGTCATGCCCACCTGCCTGTTTAGCCGTCGATGTCCGACTACAGTGTGCCCGACCAGCCCCGACACCGGGGCGGCAACACCGCAACTCGCTAACGGGACCCCCCTGAAACAGGCCCCGGAACCGGGTGCTAATGTTTTCCACGTCGCCGAGGGAAACCTCCGGCAGACACCGGCGCCATTAGCTCAATTGGCAGAGCAGCTGGCTCTTAACCAGCGGGTTCGGGGTTCGAGTCCCTGATGGCGCACACCCACTCCCCAGGTTGAAGTTCTCTTCAACCTGGGGTTTTGTGTTATCCGGAATCACTTTGTCCACTTCCTCACTGTCCTTTGTGGTCTCCTGCGAGCCCGAGGGGAGCCCGAGAGCGCAATCCGGGTGCAAACCCTCCGCGGGATCGCCCCGGCCGGCTTGATCAGCCGGGCGAACTCGTCAGCCACGTCCGCGGGATGCAGAGGACTGCCATCGGGCTCGGTGAAGAGCAAGCAGTGCTCCACCCAGTCGTCGCCGAGGCAGGCCTTGGCTCGTCCTGACGGGCCAGGTGGGCACGCAGCACCAAGACCGTGTTCGGGTCGAGGGCGACGATGCCCTCCGACGAGGGTGTCTTGGGCTTGCTCTGCCAGACATCGCCGCGTTGAGCGGTGCGTTCGCGGCAGCCGACTGGCGTGCTTGCAGGACTAGGGCACCAGGCTTGCCGCGGCGTCGAGGAAGGCGTCGATCAGGGGTGACCGGCGCGTCGTGAGCCAAGCCAGGCAAACCTGGTTCGGGCCGATGTCCTCGACCGGGATGCCGATGACGTCCGGGCGGGAGTAGAACGTCGCCGTCGACAACGGGATGACGCTGATTCCCGCTCCGGCCGCCACCAGTTCCAGTTTCTCTTCGACACTGTGGATGCGCGGGACCTCGGGGCGGTCCGGCTTGCGCAATTCGAGCGCGATGTCCCGCCACTCCGGGACGGCGTCGGGGTCCTGCAGCAGGTGCTCGTCGGCGAGTTCGGTGACCGACACGGACTCCTTCCCGGCCAGCCGGTGCCCGGCGGGCACCACCACGACGCGGGGTTCGGTGAACAGCGGCCGCACGGTCAGCCCGCGCTGGTCGATCGGCAGCCGGACGATGCTGACGTCCACGCGGCCGTCGTGGACGACCTCCACCTGGTCGTGCCAGCTCGTGCGCAGCAACCGGACGCCGACGTCCGGCCGCTGCCGGGCCAGCACCCGCACCGCCGGGGTGACCACGATGCCCGGCATGAACCCGATCGTGAGCACTGCCTTCGCCTCCGCTGCGGCCGTGACCCTCCGGTGCACGGCTTCGGCCGCCGCCAGCAGGTCCCGGGCGTCGGCCAGGAGCTGTTCACCAGCCGCGGTGAGGACCGTGGTCCGGCGGTCGCGGACGAACAGGAGCGTCTTCAGCTCGTCCTCGAGGGCGCGAATCTGGCGCGACAACGCCGGCTGGGCGATGTGCAGCTGCGCGGCGGCCCGCCCGAAGTGCAGCTCTTCGGCCACCGCGACGAAGTACCGCAGCTTCCGCAAGTCGAAGTCCACGTCGGCGCACCTCCCGCTCTCGTCACCCATCATCGCAGGTCGTTGATGCCGTCAGGGCATCACAGCGCACGAAACGGGTCTTGGACGCACAGCGGGTGCCCGGGCCACCGTGGAGGAGGAACGGATTCCGGTTGAAGGGACAGCGATGAAGATTTTCCTCACGGGCGGCTCGGGCTACATCGGCCGCGCGACGATCGGCGAACTGGTGCGGCTCGGGCACACCGTCGAGGCGCTCGCGCGCAACGAGCGTGCCGAGGCGGCCGTGGTCGCCGCCGGGGCGACGGCCGTCCGCGGTGGCCTGACCGACCTCGGCGTGCTCAACCACGCGGCCTCGCGGGCGGAGGCCGTGATCCACCTCGCGCAGGCCACGACCGGTGAGGAGGACCTGGCGGCCGCCACCGCGATGCAGGACGGCGTCGGCGGCGGCACCTACGTGCACACCGGTGGCAGCTGGGTCTACGGCGACAGCGACGGAGTGCAGGACGAGACGGCCGCGTGGAACCCGCCGGCCGTCGTGGCGTGGCGCCGGGCCGTCGAGGACGCGGTGCTGGCCCGGGCGGCCGGCGGCGGGAGGCCGGTCATCGTGCAGCCCGGCCTGCTCTACGGCGGCGACAACCGCCTGATCGACATCTTCTTCGTCCAGCCCGGCAAGGAAAGCGGGGCGATCCCGTACATCGGCGACGGCGGCAACCACTGGGCACTGATCCACCTCGACGACCTCGCCCGGCTCTACGCGGCGGCGCTGTCGGCTCCGGCGGGCTCGGTGTACCTCGGCGTGGGCGAGGTCCACCCGACCGCCAAGGAGGTCGCCGAGGCGTGCGCCCGCGCCGCCGGGCTCGACGGGAAGACCGTCTCCCTCACCCTCGAGCAGGCCCGCGAGCAGATGGGCCCGATCGCCGACGCCTTCGCCCTCGACCAGCAGCTCACCTCGGCCAAAGCGCAGCGGGAGCTGGGCTGGACGCCCGTGCACACCGACCCGCTGAACGAGCTCGCCGCAGAATGAACCGGGAACCGGGAATGGACCGCGGGGCGGTGCTGTGGTCCGAAGAGGAGCGTGCCAGCGGGGCACGGCCGCTGCTGGTGATGCTGCACGGCTGGAGCTACGACGAGACGCATCTGCACCGGCTGATCACGCCGCACTTGCCGGACGAGGTCGTGGTCGCCTCGGTGCGGGCGCGGATCCCGGAAGCCGGTGGGTATGCGTGGTTTCCCAGCGCCGGCAACCCGATCGGTGATCCGCGGCCGGCGGTGGCGAACGCGGCGGCGCTGGACGTGCTCTCGTGGCTGGAGAAGATCGAGGCGCCGTCGATCGGGCTGCTCGGCTTTTCCCAGGGCGGCGCCATGGCCCACCAGCTCATGCGGTTGGCGCCGCACCGGTTCGCCTACTGCGTGAACCTGGCCGGGTTCGTGGCGCGGGACGAGCAGCCCGGCGACGAGGCGCTGAGCGTCACCCGTCCGCCCGTCTACTGGGGACGCGGGCGGGAAGACCGGGTCATCCCGCCCGGCGCGCTCGTGCGCACCGAACGGTGGCTCGCTCGCCACGCCACCGCCGAGGTCCACGTGTATCCCGGGCTGGGCCACGACGTCCGCGGCCGGGAGATCGACGACGTAGCCGGCTTTGTCGGCGAGCAGGTCCGCCAGCGGGTTTTCGAGGAGGAATGATGCGTCACGACATCGAATTCGATGCCGAAGGAGCGTTGCTGCGAGGCTGGTTCTACGAGGCCGAGGGGGCCGCCGGACCGGCGCCGTGTGTCGTGATGGCCCACGGCTGGAGTTCCACGAGGCGCATGTACCTCGATCGGTTCGCGGAGGTGTTCGCCGCGGCCGGGCTGGCCGTGCTGGTGTACGACAACCGCGGCTGGGGTGATTCCGAGGCGGCGCCGGGGCAGCCGCGGCACGAGATCGACCCGTGGGTTCAGGTCGGCGACTACCGGCACGCCATCACCTACGCCCAGAACCGGTCCGAAGTGGACCCCGACCGCATCGGTGTGTGGGGGACGAGTTTTTCGGGTGCGCACGCCTACGTCGTCGCGGCGATGGACCGGCGGGTCAAGGCCGTGGTCACGCAGGCGCCGTTCGTCAGTGGCCGCGCGACCTACGCGAACCTGGCGCGGGTGGACAACCAGGTCGTCGGCCCGGACGTGTTCACGGCCGACCGCCGGGCTCGCGCGCGGGGCGAGGCAGCCGCGACCATCCCGGTCGTCGGGACCGACCCGGGCCGGCTGGTCGGGCTGCCGACGCGGGACTCCCACGAGTGGTTCACCCACGCGCGGGCCGAGCTCGATCCGGCGTGGCCCAACGAGGTCACGCTGCGCAGCCTGGACAACTACTACTGCTACGAGCCGGCGAAGTACCTGCCGGAGGTCACGCCGACGCCGCTGTTGATGATCGTCGGCAGCGAGGACGGCCTGACCGGCGGCAACCTCGCCGCCGTCGCCTACTCCAGCGCGGCGGAACCGAAGGACGTCGTTTTCCTGCCGGGTGGTCATTTCGACGCCTACACGGGTCGGGGTTTTGCCGTGGCCTCGCAGGCGGCGCGCGACTGGTTCGTGCGGCACCTGCTGACTTCGCTATTCGCGGACGATCACGGCTGACTGGAGGCGGAGGGCGTCCTGTCCCGGGCGGGTGCGACGCCCGGCGAAGTCCGCAGGATCGAGATGACGCTCGACCCCACGGCACACCGGTTCGACGCCGGGCACCGCACCCGGCCGCAGCTCTCGGGCGGCGTGTTCCCGCGGTTCGCCCGCAACCCGCCCGTCGAACATCGTTCTGCCCGTGGTGCAGTAGCCGGCGGTCAGTCGCGGAGGAAGTCCAGCGCCTGCCGGACGAACAGCTCGTGGTGCTGGAAGAGCGCGCCGTGGCCGGAGTCGGGGTAGATGCTCAGCCGGGCGTTCGGCAGCGCTCGGGCGAGGGTGAACGAGCTGATCGTCGGGATCATGACGTCGTTGTCCCCGTTGACCACCAAGACGGGCTGCGAGACGTTCGCGAGGCCGGCCGGTGTGCTGCTGCGCTCCCACTTGGCCAGCGCGGTGACCTGGGCACCGATGGTCTCGTCGGTGGCCGCGGGGACGCGGTCGGCAGTGCGCTCCCCGAGGCGGCCGAGGAACGCGTCGGCGGCCGCTTGACTGGTCGCCGTCGGTGAGAAGAACAGGAAGTGCTTCGGGTGCTTGCCGGCGGCGGTCGCCTTCTCGATCGCTTCCTGCAGCACAGGGAGGACGTTCGCCGGTCCGGCGTCGCCCGCGGGGGACGTACCGGCCAGGATCAGGCGGCGGACGAGGTCCGGCTCCTGCTGGACGACCGCCTGCGCGACCATGCCGCCGAGGGAGAAGCCCAGCAGGTCGACGGTCACCAGGCCGAGCGCGCGGATGAAGGCGATGGCGTCCGCGGCCATCGCTTCGACGCTGTCGGGTGTGCTGCCGCCGGTGGCGCCGACGCCGCGCAGGTCGACCAGGACGACCCGGCGCTCCGCGGCCAGGCCGTCGACCACGGCGGGGTCCCAGTCGTCGAGAACGGCCGTGAAGTGGTGCAGCAGGACGATCGGAACATCCGATCCGGTGCCGATTTCCCGGTAGGCGAAAGCGGTTCCGTCGACGTCCACCGTGCGGGTGGGGGCTTCGTTGTGGCTCGTGGACATGGGGGTGTCTCGTTTCTCTTCACGATCCGAGGAGCGATCCGCCATAGAATAACGATCGCTATATAACGATCGGTATCGTATGGTGGCGCCAGCGCGAAGGCAAGGGCGGAAGGCGAGGACCCGGCGTGCGGTACCCGAAGGACCACAAGAAGACGGCGCGCGCCGCGATCCTGGCCGCGGCGGCTCGCCCGCTGAAGGAGAAAGGTTTCGGAGGCGTCGGCGTCGACGGCCTCGCGGCAGCCGCGGACGTGACGTCCGGAGCCATCTACTCGAACTTCGGCAGCAAGGAGGCGTTCCTCGAGCAGGTGGTGGCCGAGCAGCTCGGGGCCGAGTTCGCGGTGATCGATGACCCGGACCCGGCTGAGCGGCGTCGCCGCCTCGCCGAGTTCCTGCACTTCTACCTGAGCGACGAGCACTGCGCGGCCGTGGCAGACGGATGCCTCGTGCCGGCGCTCACCGCGGACGTCTCCCGCGCGAACGACGCGGTCCGGGAAGCCTATGAGCGTCGCATGGCGGCCCTGGTCGAGCTGCTCACCCCGGCCATGCCCGGATCCCCGGCGGAACAGGCCGAGGCCGCGTGGGCTCTGGTGGCTTCGGTCGTGGGCGCCGTGACGATCGCCCGCGCGCTCCCCTCGGGCGAACGCAGCCGGGCGATCCGCGCGGCCACGCTTCGCAGCGTCACGGCTGCCCTCGGCGGTGCCTCGGTCGCCGGCTGACCGCCGGCATCAGCTTGCCGCGGGGCGGATCCCGTCGAGCACGATCCTGATGGCGCGCTCGCGCTGCGCGTCGTCGACGTAGATCCCGGCGGTCACCGCGAACACCAGGCGCATGACGTCGTCGGCGTCGACATCGGCACGCACCGCCCCGGTTCGCTGCGCCAGCTCGAACAGCGGGTCGGCGACGCCGTAGATCGCTTCCCGGCTGGGCAGGTACGCCGGGGACTCGCGGGTGAGGACCGCGGTGAGCACGTGCTTGGTGGCCAAGTGCGTGACGAACCTTCTCAACCAATCCGACAGCGCCGCCCACGGGTCCGCGTGGTCGAGCCCGCGCCCGTACCGGACGAGTTCGTCGACGGAGGTCAGGTAGACGTACTCCATCAAGTCCGTGCGGGTCGGGAAGTTGCGGTAGAGCGTGGCGATGCCGACACCGGCACGCCGGGCGATCTCCTCCATGGGTACGTCCGCGCCGAGGTCCGTGTACGCCTCGGTCGCGGCGGTGACCAGGGCGTCGAAGTTGCGCCGGGCGTCGGCGCGGTGCGGGCGGCGTTCGGCGAGCAGCTCGGCGAGCGTCAACCGGGATACCTCCACCTCTTGTAAGTGATAACTGGACTCCGTTAAAGTGAGAAGTCGACTATCACTCTATCAGGAGGTCCGGATGACTTCGAGAGTCCTCACCATCGGCGGTGACCTGCGGGTCGGCCGGATCGGTTTCGGCGCCATGCAGCTGACCGGGAAGCAGGTCTGGGGCGAGTACGCCGACCGCGACGGCGGCATCGCCGTGCTGCGCGCGGCCGTCGACGCCGGCGTCACGTTCATCGACACCGCCGACGTCTACGGGCCGCACACCAACGAAGTCCTCATCCGCGACGCGCTCCACCCCTACCCCGACGGCCTGGTCATCGCGACCAAGGGCGGCTTCGTGCGCGGCGGCTTCGACTACGCCACCCTCGGCGCCGTCGGCCACCCGAACTACCTGCGGCAAAGCGCCCACCTGAGCGCGCGCAGGCTGGGTGTGGACACGATCGACCTGTACTACCTGCACAGCGGCCGCGCCACGGACGTGCCGTTCCAGGACCAGGTCGCCACCCTCGCGGCGTTGCAGGAGGAAGGGCTGATCCGGCACGTCGGACTGTCCAATGTGACCCTCGAACAGTACCGGGCCGCCCAGCAAATCGTGGAGATCGCGGCGGTCACAGCCCATTTCAACGCCAGTGCGCGCACCGGCGCGGACCTGCTTCGGGCAGCTGAGAACAGCGGTGCGGTCTTCTCACCCTGGCACCCGGTCACGCTCACCGAAGGCCCGGACACGGACAAGGTCACGGCGGTGATCGAGCCGATCGCCGCCCGGCACGGGGTGACGGCCCGGCAGATCGCGCTGGCGTGGTTGCTGCACCGTTCGCCGGTGATGCTGCCGATCCCCGGCACCACCAGCGTCTCGCACCTGAAGGACAACCTTGCGGCAGCGGAAATCGAGCTGTCCGGCGAGGACGTCGCGGCGATCACCGAGCTCGCCACGGAGGCGTGAGCCATGCGACCCGCACACCGCCGAACCTGGTCCGCCGCGGTGGGAGTGGCGAGCGTTGCGCTGCTGGCCGCCGCGGTACCGGCGACCGCGTCAGCGCACGACGGGCCCGGCGTCACCATCACCACCGTGTCCAACCCACGGCCGGACCTGGTCAGCGGCCCGGACGTGCTGATCCGGTTGACCGCACCCGGCTCGGTCGTCCTGCGGGCCGACGGGCACCCGGTGGAGGGCCTGACGCGACAGGCGGACGGGAGCTTCCTCGGGCTCGTGCGCGGGCTCCGACCCGGACTGCACCACCTCGTCGCGGAATCCGGTCGTCGTCAGGCCGCGGTGACGGTGATCGACCACGCCGCCTCGGGCCCGGTGTTCTCGGGACCCCAGCAGCAGCCCTTCTATTGCGAGACCACCGCGTTCGGCCTCGCCCCGGCCGCCGGCCCGTCATGTGCCGCACCGACCGTGGTCAGCTACCAGTACCGGAGCACCGGCGGTGCCTTCCGGGCACTGACCGACCCGGACGACCGACCCGCCGACCTGGCCACCGCCAAGGTCGACGGCCACGCCGTGCCCTACGTCGTCCGGGTCGAAACCGGCACGATCGACCGCGCCGTCTACCGGACGGCCGCGCTGTACGACGGGCATGAGCCGTCCCCGCTGCGGCCGGACACGAGCTGGAACCGGAGGCTGGTCTACTCCTTCGGCGGCGGCTGCAACGGCGGGCACCACCAGGGCAGCAGTACCGGAGACGTCCTCGACGACCTGTTCCTGTCGCAGGGGTACGCGGTCGCCTCCTCCAGCCTCAACGTCCTGGAGAACAACTGCTCCACGATCATCTCGGCCGAGGCGGCGATGATGGTCAAGGAACACTTCATCACCACCTACGGACCGGTGGCGCACACGATCGGCTGGGGCGGATCCGGCGGATCGATCCAGCAGTACGACATCGCCGACGCCTACCCCGGCATCCTGGACGGCATCATCCCCGGCTTCTCCTTCCCCGATCCCTTCACGGTGCTCGACGTCGCCGGAGACTGCCGGTTGCTCAACCGGTACTTCGCGAAGCCCGGCGTCGCGTTCACCGCCGCCGAACGGCAGGCGGTGGCCGGGTTCCTCGACTACGACAGCTGCACCTCCTGGGACAACAGCTACGCCGGCCGGCTCACCGCGGCCGGCAGCTGCAACCACGGGATCGCCACCGACGACGACACCGCGATCCCGGCACCGGCGATCTACGACCCCGTCACCAACCCCGGCGGCGTCAAGTGCAGCGTCGCCGAACAGTACGCCAACCAGTTCGGCCGCGACGCGAAAACCGGTTTCGTCCGCGGCCTCGCCGACAACACGGGTGTCCAATACGGACTGACCGCACTGGAACAGGGCCGGATCAGCCCCGCGCAGTTCACCGCGCTCAACGCGGGCATCGGCGGGTACGACGCAGCCGGCACACCGGTTGCCGAGCGCAGCGCAGCCGACCCCCAAGCGGCCCACGCGGCCTACCGCGACGACATCGTGCCCAGCGGCGGCAACGGCCTGCGCACGACACCGATCATCGACCAGCGGGTCCACCTCGACACGGCCGGGCCGCTGCTGGACATCCACACCAGCGAGTGGTCGTTCGTCATGCGCGCGCGACTGGAGAAGGCCAACCAGACCGCAGCCAACCAAGTGATCATCGAGAACCAGTACACGCCCGACCAGCTCGCGGCGGCCAACGCCTACGAACTGGCGGCGATGGACCGGTGGCTGACCGCCATCGAGGCGGACCACTCCCCGCACAGCCGCCAGGCCAAGGTGATCGCGAACAAGCCGCCCGGCCTGACCGACGGCTGTTACCTCTCGGCGGCCGAACGCCTCGGGCAACCGCTGACCTACCCGGCCACCGGCCGGTGCGGCACCGGCTACCCGACCGGGGCCAACCCCCGGCTCCAAGCAGGCGGGCCGCTCACCGAAGACGTCGCCGCCTGCGCCCGCAAACCCCTCGATTTCGGCGACTACCCGGTGTCGTTCACCCGCACCGAACGCGCTGAGCTGCGCGCTGCCTTCCCCAGCGGTGTGTGTGACTACGGCAAACCGGGAATCGGACAGCACGGAACGGCAGGCACGTGGCTCCGGTACGACAGCCGGCCTGGCGAGAAGTGAGCCTGGGCGCTTCTCACACGGGCGCGGGCAGAGTGCCGAGAACGGCCTGCGCTCGACGCGTCAAGTCGAGGAGCGCACGGTCGTGGCCGGGTGCGCCGTCGAACTCGATGCCGATCGGGAGCCCGTTTCCGGTCAGCCCGAGGGGAATGCTGATGCCGGGCAAGCCTGCTCCACTGGCGGGAACGGTGTTCTTCGCGAGGAACAGGTCCCTGACCTCTTCACCCGCGACCGTGAACTTCGCCTGCCGGTCGATCAGCGGAGCGGGGCAGGGCGTCGTCGGGAGGATCAGCGCGTCGAATCCCTGCCGGGTGAACACTTCTCCGAACCTGCGCTGGAGTTCCGGGCGATCGATCGACAGCGTCGCCTCGTAGTCCGCTTGCGCCAAGAAGCCTGCTCCGGTCGGCAGGACCAGGTGGCTCCACACCTCCCTCAGTTCCGGCTTGAGGTCGTCATAGATCTGCTCGAAGGAAACCTGAAAACCGTTGTCGCGCAGGAACTTCGACACCGCGTCTCTCGTCTCGCGGAAGAAGACGTTCCACGTCGTCCGGTCCGCCAGTGCGGAGAAGTCGTCGCCGAGGTCGATTTCGGCGACTTCCGCACCCGCGTCCCGCAGCCGCCGAAGTGCTTTCCTGAACGAGGATTCCGTTTCCGGGTCGACCAGCTCGAGGTACTGCCTGGGCGCATAGGCGAACCGCGCTCCCTTCAGATCGGAACGATCCGAGGGAGGCGGACCCGTCTCCTTCGTGACGATCCGATCGATCAGCGCGCAGTCTTCGACGTCGCGAGCCAGGAGGCCTGTCGTGTCGAGCGTGTGCGAGATCGGCGCGACGCCACGGCCCGGCCAGCGGCCCGTGGTCGGCTTGAAGCCCACAACGCCGCACAGCGACGCGGGCACCCGGATCGAACCGACCGTGTCCCCGCCGAACGCGGCGGGCACGATCCGGGCCGACACAGCCGCTGCGGAGCCACTCGAAGACCCGCCCGGCACACGATCGGGGGCGTAAGGGTTCTTCACCTGGCCGTAGCGCCGGTTGCTTCCGGTCAACCCGAACGACATTTCGACGAGGTTGTTCTTGCCGAAGACGATTCCGCCGGCGTCCTTGACCGCGCTGACCACGGCGGCATCGTCGGCCGGCTCGAAATCTGCGAGGGTCTCCACGCCCAACGTCGTGCGCAGTCCGCGCGTCGTGTAGCTGTCTTTTACGCCGAGCGGGACCCCGAGGAGCGGAGCGACGGAACCGGTGGCGCGTGCCTTGTCGGCGTCACCGGCCGCGGCCAGCACGGCGGCGTCGTCGATCGTGATGAACGAGTTCAGGTCAGCGTTTTCCCGAGCGCGGCGGAGAAGCGCGGAAGTGTAGGACTCGGAGGTGATGTCGCCGTCACGGATCGCGGCGGCTGCCGCGGCGACACCGAGGTCGGCCAGGTTGTCGTCTGCCATGAGTACCTCGCTAGTCCTGGTGAACGGTGAGAGCGGCGGGCACCGGGACGTCCAGCACTCGCAGGAGGTTGAGGACCTTGTGGTCCAGTTCGAGGCCGACGGACGTGATGTCCGGGTCGCCGAAGCTGGCGAAGCGGCTGCTGGGCCGGTCGATGGAGAATCGCGTGACGCCGTGCCGGTCTTCGTGGATCGTCGTGCGCAGGGGCGCGTAGAGCATCACGGCCGGGTCGTGCCGGTACATGCGTTCGGCGATGGTGTGGTTTCCCATCAGGTAGGTGGCACAGGACCCGTGATGGCCCGCGAGGCGCATGAGATCCCCGACATCCGTGCTCCAGAACCGCAGGAACCCGTGCGGCGCGCTCTCCGCGGCGTCGGCCAGCACGGCGTCCCAGCTCGCGTGCTCGGCGCGCAGCCGCGTCATCCGCTCGAGGTCCACCGCCGGCACGGCGGCCTCATAGCGCGCCCGGAAGTCGTCGAAGGGCGCCTGGGTGTCGATCGACCACCGGACCACCTCGTGGCGAATCTCGGCAAAGTGCTGCATGGGTCGTTCTCCTCTCGTCAAGTACAACGATCGCTGTACTTGAACGTAGCAGGCGCCTCCGCAGAAGTAAAACGATCGATATACTTGCGCCATGGAGACGACTGAAGCGACGGCCGGCGCCACCCGAGGTGGCCGTGGAGCGCGCGAGCGCATCCTGCGCGCGGCGGTCGAGTTGTTCGCGAGCGAAGGCATCCACGCCACCGGCGTCGCCAAGCTGGCCGACGTGGCGCACGTGTCGACGCGGACCCTCTACCAGCACTTCCCCAGCAAGGAAGCGCTGGTCGGCGCCTATTTGCAGCGCATCGAGTCCGACGGGGCGATCCTCGGCGAGACCGTTCTGGAGCGCCGTGACCTCGGCGCGCGGGAGCGTCTCCTGCGCTTGTTCGCCGAACGCCCGGCCGGCTCGCCTTCGGCAAAAGTGGTGCGCGGCTGCCCGCTGCACAACGCCGCCGTCGAGTCGGCGGGGACGCTGGCCGAAGCTTCGGCGGCGGTCGAGCGGCACAAGCGGCAGTTCGCCGTGCGCCTGGTCGAAACCGCCGCCGAAGCAGGCGCTCCCCAGCCCGAAGCCCTGGGTCGGCAGCTTGCGGTGCTGTTCGAGGGCGCTCGCGCACTGTCCACCTCGCTCAACGACATGGGACCGCTTGACGACGCCGAAGAGCTGGCGAAGACGCTCATCGGGAGCGCGACCGGACTCACCTGAGCGAGGCAGTGGACGTCGCCCACAGAATGGCTCGCAAAACAGGCTGACGGCCTGCTCGACACCGGTCCGCCGGCGGTCGCGGATGGTGGTGGCGCGTCCCGGCCACCGTCAGGAAGTGAATTCGGCTGTGATCCCGCCGATGTTCGCGAACTCAGCGTGAACCGACATTCCTTCGGTCACCGAAATGGACGCGTGGAGCGCGCCGGAAAGCACGAGATCACCCGGCTGCAGGGAAACTCCGAACTCGGCCAGCTTGTTGGCAAGCCAGACCAGCCCGCGAATCGGGTTCCCCAGCACGGCAGCTCCGGCTGCCGTTGACACGATCTCGCCGTTGACAGTGAGGATCATTCCGATGGTGCGGAGATCGATTTCCGCGATCGGCGTCACGACTTCACCGCGAACAACCTTCGCGCAAGATGCGTTGTCGGCGATCGTGTCGGTCAAGCCGATCTTCCACGCGCTGATGCGGCTGTCGATCACCTCGATCACCGGAAGCGCGCCCACGATCGCTTCGAGCGCGTCGGCTTCCGTAACGCCTGGTCCGTGCAGTTCGCGTGCCATGATGAAAGCCACTTCCGCCTCGACCCGCGGCTGGATCAGACCGGATACCGGGATCGGTTGGCCGTCGTCTACGAGCATGTCGGCGAAAAGGACCCCGTAGTCGGGTTCGTCGACGCCGAGTTGTTCCTGCATGGCCACGGAGGTCAGGCCGACCTTGTGACCGACAATGACACCGCCATCCCGCAGGCGGCGAGAGACGTTCAGCTGCTGGATCCGGTAGGAGTCCGCGACACTCAGCCCCGGGACTTGCTCCGACAACGGTGGGATGGTGCAGCGGGTCAGCTCCGCATTGTGAAGTTGCGCTGCCAGGCCCTCGAGGCTCGGAGGCTCCTCCCGCTGTGCTGAGACTCCACGCGGCGATTCGATCGGCTCATCCTGGGTGGCAGATTCTGCTGCTTGGCCGGTGTCGACGCTGATGGTCTTCAACTCACCGAGCACGGACATCGCCTTGTGCCGAACGGACTGGTGCAGGTCGTCGGCGAGATACTCGTTCCTGCCTTGCAAATCGTCGAACGTAAGGACGGCAGCATGGGTGAACGGGTCGGACGACTCCGGAAAAGCTCGATTCTCGCTGATCGAGAAGTCCTTGACGGCGGGGATGGTGGCGAAACTCCGGATACCCTCCAGGACCTCCTCCACCTCCGCTCGCGGCGAGTCCTTCCGGAACCAGAAGAACAGCAGGTGGTGAATCACTACGTACTCCTTGCCTGGGTTGATCGGCCGAGGACGACGGGCCACCTCACGACCGGGCCCCCTGCGGCGCGGGAGCCGCGGAGTCGAAACTGGCGCCCAACCCGACGCTGGCGCCTCCGTCGACCGGGGTCACCGTGCCGGTCACGAACCTCGAGCCCGGTGAGACCAGCGTGGCGACGAGGTCCGCGAACTCGCGGGGTGCGCCGACGCGTCCCAGCGGCGCCGTGCTCCCCAGCCGCTCCTTGGACAGCTCGGGCTGACGCTCGATGGTCTTGGCGAGCAGCGACGTGTCGAAGTAGCCGGCCAGCAGCGTGTTGACGCTGATGTTCTGCGCACCGACCTCGAGTGCGAGGGTCTGCGCGTAGCCGATCACCGCCGACCACACCGTCGTCGGCGCGGCCATGCCGACCGCGGGACGCCGGGCGACCGCCGACACGACGTTGAGGATGCTGCCGCCCTCGGCCGTCATGTGCGGCAGCGTGGCCCGCACGGACCTGACGACGTAGAAGAAGTGCCGTTCGAAGGCCTGCAGCCAGACCTCGTCGGTGAGCTCGGAGATCCGCCGGATCGGCGGTCCGCCGTCGTTGGTTACCAGCACGTGGACGGCGTCCCCGAACCGCTCCAGCGTCGAGGCGGTCACCCTCTCCAGCTCCGCGGCGCTCGAGCAGTCGGCGGCCAGGCCGAGGACCCGCTCCTCGCCGAACCTCTCGGCGAGCTGCCTCTCCGCTGCGGCGACCTTCTCCGCGCGCCGTGCGAAGAAGGCGACGTGGGCGCCCTCGGCCAGGAGGCGCTCGGCGATCGCGAAGCCGAGCCCGTCGCTACCGCCACCGACGATGGCGACCTTGCCGGTCAGTCCCAGGTCCATCACGCCACCCCGATCTCGGCGAGGAAGGCCTCGGCATTGCCCGTGAAGACGTCGTCGAGGACGTCAGCGGGATAGCCCAGCTCGCGCCACTCGGCGACCAGCCGCTCGTGGCTGAGCATCGGGTAGTCGGCGCCGAAGAAGACCCGCTTGCGCAGCCGCTTCCCGATCTCGCGCTTGAGCTCGTCGGGGAAGTAGCGCGGGGACCAACCGTGGAGCTCCATCCAGACGTTCCCCTTGTGCAGAGCCGTCGCGATCATCTCCGACTGCCAGGGCCAGGCCACCCGGCCCGCGATCACGTTGAGGTCCGGGTGGCGCGCGGCCACCCGATCGACGTACCGCGGGTGGCTGCCCTCCAGGGTGATGCCCATGCCGCCGCGGGTGCCGGCGCCGGTCGCCGACATCCCGACGTGCACCAGGACGGGACGGCCGGCCTCGCGGCACAGGTTCAGGCAGGCCTCCCAGCCCGGCTCGTCCGGCGTGCCGGCCGGTGTGAACGGGTGCACCGCCAGTCCGATCAGCCCGGGTCCGTCGCCGAGGCAGCGCTCCAGCTCCTTGACGTGGGCCGGCTGCGTGGGATCGATGCCGATCCAGTGGCCGAGGACGACGTCGGGGTGCCGGCGCGCGAAGTCGAAGGCGTAGTCGTGCTGCTCCCGGACGGCGCCGACCTCCAACGTGTAGGTGAAGGCGAAGTCCAGCATCACCCGGGCGTTCGCCGTACGGAACTGCTCGGCTTGCTCCTCGTCGCTGACGAAGCTCATGCCCCACTTGAAGTAGCCCCGCAGCGCTTCGCGGTCCGCCGCGGTCTCATACGGACTGCCTCGCCACCCTCGTTCGGTGCCCCAGTGGGAGTGGAAGTCGATCAGGCGGGGGGTCGTGTCTGTGCTCAACGTTGAGAGCGCCTTTCCTCGATGCTGCGGGTCTGAAGGGTCTGCGGCTCTGATGGGTCAGTGGACGTTGCGCGCCGAGTCGCGCCAATAGGGAGCCCGCAGTGACTTCTTGTCGACCTTCCCGACAGCCGTCTGGGGCAGCGAGTCGACGACCACGACCTCCTTGGGCGCGTACATCGATCCCTTGACCTGCTTGACGAAGGCCCGGAGCGCGGGCCCGTCGATCTCCTGCCCCGAGCGGGCCACCACGAACGCGGTGACGACCTCGCCCCACCGCTCGTCGGGTACGCCGATGACCGCGGCCGAGCTCACCGACGGATGGCCGGTCAGGACCGCCTCGACCTCGCTGGCGTAGATGTTGAAGCCGCCGGAGATGATCATGTCCTTCTTGCGGTCCACGATGTAGAGCAGGCCCTCGTCGTCCTGGCGAGCGAGGTCGCCGGTGTGGAGCCAGCCGTCCTTGAGTGCCTCGTCGGTCTGTTCGGGCAGGTTCCGGTAGCCGAGCATGACGCCGCGGTTGCGCATGACGATCTCGCCGACCTCGCCGACGGGCACGTCGTGACCGTCGTCGTCGACCAGCCGGATGCGGTTGCCGAGAACCGGCCGGCCGCAGGACCTGAGCCGCTCGAGGTCGGCGGTCTCGTGAGCGGCCTTGGGCAGCACGGTCCCGAGGCCGGTCGACTCGGTCTGGCCGTAGAGCTGGGAGAAGACCGGTCCGATGCGCTCGCGCGCCTCGGCCAGTCGCACCGGCGACATCGGCCCGGTGGCGTACCAGATCACCTCGAGGCTCGACAGGTCCCTGGTCTCCGGCCGGGCGTGGTCGAGCAGCGCGTAGATCATCGTCGGTATCCCGATGAGGCAGTTGATGCGCTCCGCCTCGATCACGTCGAGGAAGCGGCCGGGCTCGAAGCCCTGCTCGACGACGACCGTCCCACCGCCCAGCAGGGTCGGGACGACGCTGAGCACGGAGGCGTGGGTGAGCGGCGCCGCGGCCAGGTAGCGCGGCAGGTGCGGCTGCTCGAAGTCCACCAGGTGCGAGAGCGCCGTCTGCACCATCGCCCGGTGCGGCAGCATCACGCCCTTGGGCCGACCGGTCGTGCCGCCGGTGTACTGCAGCCACGCGATGTCGGACTCGGTGGCCGGCCCGGCATCGAGCGCTCGTGCGGCGTAGGACTCGCCCTCGGGCAGGCCCCCGCCGGTCGGCACCACCAGGAGGTGGCGCACCGAGTCGACCTGGTCCAGGACCTGCCGGCCGTGCTCCTCGAGAGACGCCGACACCACGAGCACGGCTGCCTCCGCGTCCTCGCAGACCACGATGTGGTCCTGCACCGAGGCCAGGGCCTGGAGTCCCGTGAAGCGCCCTCCGAGGAGGTACGTCGCAGCCTGCACAATCCAGGACTCGGGCGTGTTCTGGCTGAGCATGGTGACGCCCACCCCCAGGCCGACGCCGCGCCGGCCGAGCGCACCCATGTACTGCGAAACCAGGTCGCGCACCTGGGCGTAGGTCAGTCGCCGGTCGCCCGCGACGAACGCCTCCGACGAGCTGTGCCGCGTCAGCGACCGGACGATGAGGTCGCTCAGCGTCGCACCGGCCGAGGCCGCCGACGCCGGCGAGGAGCTCTGGGTGGTGGCGGAGGAAGTCACCCGTCCAGCGTGGGATCCCGCACCATGGGGCTGCCACCGATGTTCCGCCAGGAACTACGGCTACCCCGCCAAGCTCTCACCCATGGGAGCTGCTGGCGGACCGAGCCGACGAGCGATAGCCCCCGGGTGTCTGACCGACCAGCTCGGTGAAGGCGTCGATGAAGCTGCTGGGGTTCGACCAGCCCAGCCGGATCGCCGTGGCGGTGACCGAGGCGCCGTCGCCGAGCTCGATCAGCGCCCGCTGGATGCGCAGCAGGGTGCGCCACTGGTGGAAGCTCATCGACAGCTCGCTGCCGAACAGCCGGCTCAGGGTGCGTTCGCTGGCGCCGGTGCGGTGGCCCAGTTCGGCCAGGGTCGCCGGGCTTGCCGGGTCCCCGTGGAGCAGGTCGGTGACCGCCTTGAGACGCCGGTCGCTCGGCTCCGGGAGGCGCAGCGGCTCCGGGGCGGCGCGGGCGAGCTCGGCGAGTACGACGTCGATCAGCAGCCGCGCACGGGGGCTCTCCAGCGGCTCGCCCTCGCTCATCAGCGCCAGGTAGGCCTCGCGCAGCAACGCGCTCGCCACGAAGACCGTCGGCTCGGCCGGCAGCTGTCCGGTCAGCGTCACGGGCAGCGACAGCACCTGGATCTCCGTCTCGCCGTACGCCTTGCTGCTGTGCACCGCGAAGGGCGGCACCCACATGATCCGGCTGGCCGGCGCCACCCAGGTGCCCACCTGGGTCGCTGTGACCAGGGCCCCACGCGCGGCGTAGCGGAGCTGGCCGTGGTCGTGGAAGTGCGCGGCCACGGTGGCGCCATGGGCCAGCGGCGCCGACAACGGCGCATCGTCGGTGCAGAAGCTCGGCTCGCCGATGGGATCGGACACGCGATCGAGACTACCCGCCACTGGCGGGTTATCGGGAGAACCTGGCGCGATACCGGTGGTAAGCCGGGCGCCGCAGACGCATCGTGGAGACATGGCACAACAGATCAAGGTCGAGGCCGCCGGTGAAGGCCGGCAGCGATGAGCACCCGGACGACCGGCACGATCGCGGTCTTCGGCGCGACGGGGCGACAGGGCGGTGCGGTGGTCGACGCGCTGCTGGACCACAAGGCCACGGTGCGGGCCCTGGTCCGCGACCCGCGATCCGACCGGGCTCAGGCGCTGGCCGCCCGCGGCGTCGAGCTGGCGGCCGTCCGGACCGACGATCCGGCGTCGCTGGCCGCCGCGCTGACGGCGGTCGAGGCGTTCTCCTTCATGACCCCGGAGGCGAACACCCTCGAAGAGGTCGAGACGGAGATCCGCATCGGCACGGCGCTCGTCGACGCGGCGGTCGCGGCAAGCGTCCCGCACGTCGTGTTCAACTCGGTCTTCGGCGCGGACCGGGAGCGGGGGGTGCCGAACCACGACTCGAAGCACGCGATCGAGGAGCACCTGAGGAAATCCGGCCTCCGGGCCGCGATGGTTCGCCCGGCCCCCTTCATGGAGGAGATGGCACCGAGCCTGGAGCACGGAGAGATCGTGCTGAGGCTGCCGCTGCCGGAGGACGCCGCCCTGAAGATGATCTCGGTCAGGGACGTCGGCCGGGTCACCGCCGCGCTCCTGCTCGGCACCGCGGAGGCACCCGGCGGAGCCGTCGAGCTCGTCGCCGACGAGCTGACGGGCCCTCGGATCGCCGCGGCGTTCGGCGCGCGCGCCGGGCTCCCGGCACGGTACAAGGCCCTCCCGTTGAGCGTGCTTCCCAACGACCTCGACCGGGCGGTGTTCCGCCAGTTCGCGAAGGCGGCGGAACACCCGTCGGATCTCGCGGTGGTGCGGGCGATCGAGCCGGCCACCCTCGACCTGGCCGAATGGATCCGAGCCACCGGCTGGACCGCGCCCACGAGTTGATCTTCCACCTACAGCGACGAGCACTGGAGCAGTACATGAAGGCGATCACCTACACCGAGTTCGGCGGCCCGGAAGTCCTCCGCCTCGAAGAGGTCGACGAGCCGCACGCCGGACCCGGCCAGGTGCGGCTGAAGGTCGTGGCGGCAGGGGTCAACCCGCTCGACTCCAAGATCCGCAACGGGTGGCGGCCGCAGGTGACGCCGCCGTTCCCGGTGATCCCCGGCGTGGAGGCGGCCGGCGTCGTCGACGAGGTCGGCGAAGGCGCGACCGGCGTCGCGGTGGGTGACGAGGTCCTGGGCTGGACCGTCACCGGCGCGTACGCCGAGCACGCGCTGGCCGTCGACTTCGGCCCGAAGCCCGCAGACCTCGACTGGGACCTCGCCGCGGCACTGCCGGTCGCCGTCGAGACCTCGGTCCGCGTGCTCGACGCCCTCGGCGTCGGGGAAGGCGACACGCTCCTGCTGCACGGAGCCGCGGGGGTGTCCGGCGCCGTCGGTGTTCAGCTCGCGGTCACCCGCGGCGCCACGGTCATCGGCACCGCCTCCCCCGGCAACCACGACTACCTGCGCTCGCTGGGCGCGATCCCGGTCGCCTACGGCGCCGGCCTCGCCGACCGGGTCCGCGAGGCCGCACCGCAGGGCATCGACGCCGTGTACGACGCCGCGGGGGCAGGCGACCTGCAGGTGTCGATCGACCTGCTCGGCGGCGGCACCGACCGGCTCATCACGATCGCCGATCCGAAGGCCGCCGAGCTGGGCGTCACCTTCTCCGGCCCCGGCGCCCCGTTCGGTTCCCGCCTCGGCGAGTACGCCCGCCTCGCGGCCGACGGCAAGCTCACGGTGCGCATCGCGCAGAACCTCCCGCTGGAGGACGCCGCGAAGGCGCAGGAGCTGAGCGCGAGCGGTCACGCCGGCGGGAAGCTCCTCCTGCGGCCGTAGCTCAGCGCCCGGCCGGCTGGGGAGGCACGACGGCAGCGCGTCACGGTTCCTGGCGAGCCCGGCCGGCTCGTCCGCCCTCCACCGGTCGGGCCTGCCGGAGGTGGCCGAGACCGCGGGCGAGCAGCAGTTTCGCCTGCTGCTCGCACGCCGCCGCCGTCAGCGCTGCGTCAAAGCGATCAAGCCTCTTCCCGCACCAGCCGTTGCGCCGCGCGCCCGATGGCGGTTTCGACCGCGCCCACCCGGTCGGCCAGCAGGCCCACCGCGCCGACCGCGCGGCTCATCGGGTCCTCGTCGTCGCCGCCCAGTGCCTGCGCCCGCAGGTACGCGGCCTTGACGGCGGCCCACCGCCGGGACTGCTCCTCGGACAGACGTCCTCGCAGCTCGGCCAGCTTGAGCAGGTTGGCTTCGGCGCCGGAAGTCAGCGTCTGCGCCTCGCCCGCGTAGTGGTCGTCGATCAGGGCCTCGAGCTCCGCGTCGTTCATCGCGGGCACGATCCGCTCGGCCAGCTTGTTCATGTTCCGGTACGAACCCTGCAGCTGGAACGGCGGTTCGGTGCGGGACGCGTCCGCCTGCGCCGCCGAAGCGATGTAGGCCTGGTTGTTCGCCAGCACGGTCCGCTGCACCCGCAGGAGTTTCCGGAGCACCGCGAGAATCTGCTCCAGCTCCGTCGCCGAATACGCCTGGGAAAGCTGGTCGGCGCGCACCGAACCGTCGCCACGGGCCATCCGGACAAGAACGTCCACATCGGACTTCTCCCGGGAAACCAAAGGCGCCAGCACGGCGTTCGACGTCAGCGAGTTTTCGACGTAGCTCAGCGCGAAGAGGTCTTCCTTCCCGGACAGCACGTCGCCGAGGTTCCACACGTCCGCGCGGTTGGCGAGCATGTCGGGGATGCGGAACCGCTTGCCCTGCTCGGTGTACGGGTTCCCGGCCATGCACACCGCGAACCGCTTGCCACGCAGGTCGTAGGTCCGCGTGCGGCCCTCCCACACGCCTTCCATCCGCCGCTGCGCGTCGCACAGGGAGATGAACTTCTGCAGCAGCTCCGGCGAGGTGTGTTGGATGTCGTCGAGGTACAGCAGCACGTTGTTGCCTTGCTCCAGCGCGAACGAGATCTTCTCGACCTCCTGCCGCGCGGTCGCGTTGGGCGCGTCGGCCGGGTCGACGGAGGTGACGTCGTGGCCGAGCGCCGGCCCGTTGACCTTCACGAACACCAGTCCGAGCCGGCTGGCCACGTACTCCATGAGCGTCGTCTTGCCGTACCCCGGCGGCGAAATCAGGAGGAGAAGGCCGGACTGGTCGGTGCGCCGGGCGTCCCCGGTGGCGCCGAGCTGCTTGGCCAGGTTGTCGCCGATCAGCGGCAGGTAGACTTCGTCCAGCAGCCGGTTGCGCACGAAGGCGCTCATCACCTTCGGCTTGTACTCGGCCAGCCGGAGCCGGTCGCGTTCGGCCGCTACCAGGTCGTTGCGCAGCCGCTGGTAGGCGCGGAACCCCGGCACGCGATCACGCCGGAAGCGGTGCGTCCGGGCGAGCACTTCGTCCAGGCGCAGCGTCAGCGACCGCCCGGTGAGCCGCGGGTGCGAGCCGAGCAGACCGTCCACAGTGGTCGTCAGCGTCGCCGACGAGTCGTACCGCGGGAGGTCGCACAGCTCGATCGCGACGGCTTCCGGCAGCTCGTCGGCCGACAGCCCGGCGGCGTCCGCAAAGGACCGCAGCCAGGCGTCGGCCAGCTGGTAGCGGTCCGCCAGGTCGTCGAGGGAACGCAGGTCTTCGGCGAAGCTCCGCCGGTCGAGCCGGAACTTGTCCAGCACCGTGCGCGCGCCGCCGCCGGTGACGAACCCGGGCTGGGCGACGGCGAGCTCCTCCACCAGGTACTCCCCGGCGAACTCGGCCTCGAGCCGCAGCCCGGCGCCGTCGAGGAACGCCGTCATCGCGTCCGTGAGCTCCCGCGCCAGGTCGTCCATCGCCTTCGGGTGGCCGAACGCCTCCCGCACCCGGGCGAGCGACGCGGCCCGCGTCGTCCACGCGGCCTTGGCCCGCTCGTCGACGCCGAAGGCCCAGAACAGCTGAGCCGCCGCCCGGGCCGCGGACGGGTAACGCAGCAGGCCGGCCGCGGACCGCAGGCGCAGCAGGGCCCCTAGGATCGCGGCCGCGTCGTGGTCGTGCACGCCACGCGCGTAACCCTCGTCGTAACGCTCCCCGGCCACGCTCCGCACGACGTCGAGCAGGTCGGCTTCGACCAGCTCGGCCGCCGGCCGTTCGGCGAGGATCGACGTCGCGAGGTACTCGGCCCGGTACACCTCCGGCGACTCCGAAACCAGCAGCTGGTCCCAGTACGGCCGCGTCGCCTCGAACGCCTCGTCGCGCACCGGCGCCCGGTAGTCGGTGCCGGTGATCGCGAACTTCATCGAGCCCTCGTGCGGCACCAGCGTCAGGTCGATGTCCTGCGTGTTGACGGCGAAGGTGCTGCGGCCGAGGCGGATCGTCTCGCCGCCCTCGCCGTAGAGGTCCAGCCGGTCGCGCAGGCCCCGGCCGGCCTCCTGGCGGGCGGCCTTCACCCGGCCTTCGAGCTCTTCGGCGCGGACCTGGTCGCCGAGCGCACGCAGGTCCTCGACGACGCTGCGCAGCTTCGAGACCATCGGATCGGCCGCGAAGTAGGTGTTGATCTCGTCGAGCGAGCCGAGCGAACCGACCCGGCGGGTCACGCTGCCGAGGATCCGGTCCGCCGAATCGACGAGCCGGTCCGCCCGCCGCGCCCGCTCGTCGAGCAGCGCCTGCTTGCGCGAGGAGAACGCCTCGTAGACGTCGGTGCGCTTCTCCCCGAGGGAGGTCAGGAAGTCGTCGAACTCCCCGAACCGCGATTCGAGGTTCTCCAGCTGCAGCAACAGCCTGCCCAGCTGCTCGTCGCAGCGCTCCGGGGTGTCCGCCACCGCGAGCCCGCCCGTGATGGCCTGCGCGAGCAGCGCGAACTCGGCGGCGAACTCCGCCCGGCCCTCGATCTCCAGGAGTTCCCTGCGCCGCGCGTCCAAGGTGGCCCTGGCGCGGTTGACGGCGCCGATCACCTCGCCGACGCGCTCGAGGATCTTCGTGCGGACGACGGCGTCGGCGATGTCGAGCCCGCCGACGACGTCGGTGAGCACCTCCAGGCCGGCGGACTGCTCGTCGAGCCGCTCGGCGACCGGGCCGGCCTCGGCGACCGTCGTGATCGCGGCCGCCCCGGCGACCAGCGCGTCCACCTCGGCGTGGTAGCCGGTGAACGCCTCCTCGCCCTGCAGGAACCGCACGGCGCGGTGCGCGGCCTCGGAGAACTCCGTGTCGAGCTCGCCGATCAGCGTGTCGACCCGCGCGGTGTCGGCGTAGCGCAGCTCCCGCACGGTGACGAGACGCCCGCGCGCCCGGTGCATCTCGGCGAGGCGGCGCACCCACGCGTCCGCCGTGTTCAGGGCCTCCCCGCGGACCCGCCGCACGAGCGACGCGGTGTCGGCCGCCACCGTGTCGACGGCCTCGGCCGCCTGCGCGGTGAGCGAAGTGACCGTCTCGAACTCGTCCAGCACCTGCTCGGCGGTGACCCGGACGTCGGACAGCGGCGAGCGCAGATCGCCCAGCTCGGTCTCGCCGAGCCAGTGGTAGTGGTCGAAGACCCGCGCGCACGCGGCGATCAGGGCCTCGAACACCGCCGCCGACGGCGCCATGTCCGCGATCATCGTCGAGATCGAAAGGCAGTCCGAAATCCCGCGGACGAGATCGGCGTTCCCGACGCGCTCCAGCGGCCCGGTCCCGGCGGGCTGTGACGCGGCGTAGGTGTCCGACTGGAACGGCGTCCGCCACACCTGCATCGGGTGCACCCGGCTCGGTTCGTCGGACAGCGCGCGGAACAGGATCATCGTGCCGTCGTCGAACAGCGAGTACCCGTGGCACGGGATCGGGTTGGCGACCTCCTTGCGGATCACGTTGTAGGGCAGCAGGAGCGAGCGTCCCTCGGCCCGCGCGTGGAAGACGTACAGCACGTCCTCGCCGTTGGGCGAGCGGATCACGCGCTCGAACTCGAGACCGTCCACTGTGGTGTCGAACGTCTTGCTCACGCCGGTGTCGAGGTAGTAGCCGCCGGGGAAGATGATGCCGTGGTCCTCGGGGAGCCGCTGGCACGCCTGCCCGATGCCGTCGAGCCGCACGACGTCCTGGGTGCGGGTGTTGAAGACCAGGTAGCGGTAGGTGGTTTCCTTGTACGGCAGCATGCGCAGCAGGATCAGCGGGCCGATCCGGGCGTAGGAGACTTCGGCGTCGGCGAGGCTCTGCAACGGCTCGTCGACCGGCTCGGCGTAGACGCCGGCGCCGGTCTCGGTGTTGTTTTCGACCTTGACCGTCAGGTTGCCGCCGACGGTCTCGACGAACACCTCGTCCTCGATCGAGATGTGCGGGTGCCGGCCGAGGACGTGGTTCTCGCGCGTGGTTTCGACCCACTCGAAATCGTGCGACGGCGGGAAGACGTGGTCGCGCTCGCCGCGGTTGTCCAGGTAGGACACCGCGCCGTCGGGCGCGACACCCCACCGCAGCACCCGGATGTCTTCGGTGCGCGGGCCGATCTGGAACACCGCGAGCAGCTTCCCGTCCAGCCGGCGCAGCTGCAGCAGCTTCGCCTGGCGGTAGTACCGGTACAGCTCGCCGAAGTCCCGCCCGAACTGCTCGTCCCGCAGCAGCTCGGGCAGGTCCTGCGCGCTCACGTCGTCGAACCGGAACGCGGTTTCGTCGTGGCTGAAGCGCTGCAGCGAGAAGACGTCGTCGACCGCCGTCTCGGGCTTGAGCCCGATGAAGACGTTGTAGCCGAACAACATCCGCCCGCCGACGGCGACGATGTCCCGGGGCACGCAGTTGTTCGCGGTGCGGATGCGTTCGGTGCCGATCAGCGCGAGCTGCGCGCTGCCGAAGACCTCCAGCCGGCGCGCGTTGAGCTCGTCCGCGCGTTTCGCCAGCTCGGCCGCCTGGGCGGCCAGCCGGACGCGGAGCACGTCATACGTGCCCGCGTCCAGCTTCGTCTCGGCCGCCGTCACTGCTTCGCGGCGACGACGGTGGCGACCGACGTCTCGGCGAGGCCGAGCCGCTGCGCCGTGGTCATCAGCTCACGGAGCTTGTCGCTGTCCGGGCCGCCGGCCTGCAGCTGCTTCGCCAGGAAGGCCGACAGCGTCAGGTTCTTCACGTCCTCGGTGCTGACCGCGCCGATCAGCTTGGCGAGGTCGTCGGTGAAGCTGGCCGACCCGTCGAGGTAGGGCCGCGCGAGCGACTGGACGACGTCGGAGTGCTGCACGAAACCGTCGATGCTCTTGCCGAGCCCGATCGAGCCGACGATCCGGTCGAAGAACATGGTCTCGCCGCCGACGATGTCGATGTCGGCCTTCTCCAGCCCGACGCTCAGCACCGTCGCCTGCGCTTCGGCGACGTCACGCTGCACGTCGAGCGCGGCCAGCCGGATCTCCTTCTCCGCTTCCAGCCGCAGCCGGTACTCCTCGTGCTCGCGGCTCGCGCTGTCGAGCGCGGCCAGCGCGGCGGCCTTCTCGGTGAGGCCCTCGGCCTCGCCCTTCAGCTTGTCGCGCAGCGCCTCGGCGACCACGATCGCCTTCTCGCGCTCGACGATCGCTTCGGCGCGGCCGACCTTCTCCAGCGCGTCGGCGTCACGCTCCTTGACCAGCGCCGCGGCGAGGCCGGCGGCGGCCTCCTCGGCCTGGATGCCTTCCGCCAGCCGGATCTTGGCCCGCGTCTCCAGCTCGGCGGTCTGCTGGCGCGCCTCGGCGAGGGTCAGCTCCTCGCGCGCCTTGTGCTTGGCGGCCTGCTCCGACGCCTCGGCGGCCTTGATGCCCTTGACCAGGTTCTCCTGCGCTTCGGCTTCGGCACGGATGACGATGGCCTCGCGCGTGCGCTGGGCCTCCTCGACCACGCGCAGCTTCTTGATGTTCTCTTCCTGCTCCGCGACGGTCTTGTCGACGGCGATCCGTTCGCGGATCACCTCGGCGATCGACCGCTTCTCGGTTTCGAGTTCCTTGTCCTTCGAGATCCGGGAAAGCTCGGTCTCGCGCTCGCGGCCGATCACTTCGAGAAGGCGGTCCTTTTCGATCCGCTCGGACTCGATGGCGATGACGCGTTCGCGGTTCTTGCCGGCCACTTCGATTTCGCGCTGCTGGTTCTGCTGCTGGATACCGAGCTGCTCGTCGGTGCGCAGCTGCGCGGCCTGCGACTTGAGTCGCTCCTCGGCCTGCACCTTGAGGATTTCCGCCTCTTCACGCGCCCGCATGGTCTCGACCTCGCGGCGCTGCTTGATTTCCGCGTCGGCCTGGCGCCGCTCCAGTTCGAGGATCGCCTCGCGGGCATCGACGTTCTGGCGCGTGATTTCCTTCTCTTCGTGACGGCGGAATTCGTTGGTGCGCACGTGTTCGATCGCGGTCAGTTCGGTGATCTTGCGGATACCCTGCGCGTCCAGGATGTTCGCCGCGTCCAGCGACGTCATCGGCGTCTGCTCGAGGTAGTCGATCGCCGCGTCCTCGAGGCTGTACCCGTTCAGGTCGGTGCCGATGACGCGGATGATCTGGTCGCGGAACTCGTTGCGCTTGGTGTAGAGGTCGACGAAGTCGAGCTGCTTGCCGACGGTTTTCAACGCCTCGGAGAACTTCGCGCTGAACAGCGCCTGCAACGTCGTCTCGTCGCTCGCGCGTTCGGTGCCGATCGCCTGCGCGACCTTCACGACGTCCTCGGCCGTCTTGTTGACCCGCACGAAGAAGGAAATCCGGATGTCGGCGCGGATGTTGTCCCGGCAGATCAGGCCTTCCTGGCCGGTGCGTTCGATGTCGATCGTCTTCACCGAGATGTCCATGACCTCGGACTTGTGCAGCACCGGCAGCACGACGGCGCCGGTGAAGGTGACGTCGACCTTGCGCACCTTGGAGATGATCAGCGCCTTGCCCTGCGGCACCTTCCGGAACAGCCGGCTCACGACGAACAACAGCACCAGCAGGATCAGCACCACGACGGCGATCAACACGCCGGCACCCAGGCCGATGGCATCCATGCGTCAGTCCTTTTCTGCTTCGAGTTCCAGCGGGCTGACCCAGAAGAACTCACCCACGCTGTCGTAGTCGTAGATGACCACGCGGCTGCCCAGCCCGAGGTTGCCTTCCCCGGCGAGCCGGATGGAGATGATCGCCGACGCCCCATCGGCGGCGGCCACTTCGGCCTGCCCGAAGTCCTCGGTGACGGTCGAGGTCCGCACCACGGCCACCCGGCCGACGAAGTCCTGCCGGCTCGGCACGGCCCCGGCGAAGAGGCGCCGCAACGGCACGACGACCAGCCGGGTCCCGAGCGCCCCTCCCCCGAGCGCGGCGACCAGCACGCCAAAGCCGAGCCCGACCCGCAACGGCGTGTCCACGCCGTCGAGGAGAACGGTCCCGACGAGACTGAGGAACCAGCTGAAGGCGACGAGCAGCGACAGCGAGAGGGGCAGCGGAACCCCGCCGAAGAACCCGATGTCCCCGTCCTCGACGTCGAGAACCCCGACGAGGGCCAGCACCCAGTACCCGATGACGACGATCAGCAGGAAGCTGAAGAGCACGGCGGGAAAAGCCAAAGCCGCGGTGACGAACCCGCTCATCCGACGTCGTTTCCTTCCCCCAAGGAAGGGCGTCCGGCACTCCAGAGCCCTGGCCAGCGACTATAACCGGCAGGCGGGGGTGGGGAAGAACGTTTCGGACACGAACCGGTCACACCGGTGCCTGCCTCCGCGGAGCTGCCGAGTCTCCCGCTCGGCACCCAGCTGACCGGACACGTCGTCCACAGACCGGAGAAGAGTGCCCCGGCAATCCCGCTCTTCCGCCTTTACCCGGTGGCGACAACTCCGGATGGAGGGCCCCTCGCGAAAGCGGGCCGCCTCCCTCGCTTCGGGAGACGGCCCGCTGACGGGAACCTGGCTCAGCCGTGAGCGGCGGCCATCGCAGCCGCGGCCGGCTGGTCAGTGGCCGGCGGCATCAGCTTCGGGTACACCTTTTGGAACTTGTCGATCATCGTGGCGGACGGGACGATCCGGTTCGGGTTGCCCTGGGTCGTCGCCTGCTTCTCGCCCCATGCGCCCGCCGCCTTGCGCTGGTCGGGGGTTCCGTGGCTGTGGTAGCAGTCGCCGATGGAGGCGTCCAGGTACGTGACCTCCTGCTGGATGCGGGCGTTCCACGCGAAACCCTTGGCGTGCGCGACGAAGTAGCCGCCGTAAGCGTCGGGGCCCATCTCGGACGACTCGTTGGGCGGGTAGTTGTCGTGGGCGAAGTCGACCTGGTGGCCGTATTCGTGGCCGACCACCGACTCCACCGAGACCTCGTCGAACCCGAGGACGTTGACCGTGTCGAGCAGGCCGTCACCCAGGGCCACGCGCTTGCCGCCGAGGCTGCCGGCCGGGGCCGAGAACGCGTTCAACGTCAGCAACGGGTGGCGGCCGCCCTGCAGCGCCGGCACTTCGTAGAGCACCTTGGTGGCGAGCGCCGCCGCGGCCTTCACCTTCGCCGGTGCGAGGCCGAGGCTGAAGGTCTGGGCCATCTTCGCCTGGCTGCCGAGATCGGTGCCCTTCCAGGCGACGAGCTGGATGTTCCAGCTCTCGATGTCCCAGAAGCCGCGCAGCTTGTCGATCGTGGCGGTGGCCCGCGAGGTGTACTGGCCGTCGGTGCCGAAGACCTGCGGGGTCTTGTCGGACGCGACGCCCTGGACGTAGAGCTGGCTGAGCCCCGACAGCGCGTTGAACGCCTGGTTCTCGAGCGGGGTCAGCTGGGACGCGAGCTTGTCCGCGTACGTCAGCAGCGAACCGTCGGTGCAGCCCGGGATCGGGCCCTGTGCGGCCTGGCTCTGCGGGCCGAACCGCGGGATCGGCGACTCGATGAGCCGATCGACGCCGCGCAGCGCGTCCGCGGGCAGGCCGTTGTAGAGATCGACGACGTCCTGGTACAGCTGCGCGACGTCCTGCTCGACGGTGGAGGGCGTGTCCGCGGCCGCGGGCATGGCCGTGGCGAGCGCGAGCGCCGCCACGGTGCCCGCCGCCGCGAGTGTTTTGCCGAGGAATCTGGTCCGGTTGGGCAAGGTGGTTCCCCTCTTCGGTTCCGGTTCAAGATCACGAAGCACCGCCACAGTAGGGCGATCATTGGCGGTGGAACCGGCGCCGGGACAAGAACCCCGGAATGGCTCACGTCTTTCGGAGGGTTTTCGCCGTGCGGACATCGGCCGAAAGTACTAGGGGAGGCTCAGACCCGGTGGTGCTTCACCTGCGCGACATAGGCGTTCGAAGGCGGCAGGTAGGACAGCACCAGCGCCAGCACCGAAATCGCCGTGCTGACGTAGTTGACGGCGGTTCCCGAGGTCGCCAGGAGAGAAGCGACCTGCAGCAGCGTGACGACCGTGAGAACGATCCTCGCCCAGTTCCGGCCGGCCTTCAGTTTGAAGCTCAGCAGCAGGTAGAGCAGGGCGAGGACGACGAGCACGCCGATGCCGACGGCCTGCGCGACGGTCGCCGAACGCTGGATCTGCTCTTCGGTCAGGCGCGCTCCGCCGTTGTTCATGCCCGTGCGCACCGCGTCGGCGAGCTCGTCCCGGTAACCGAGCAGAAGCCCGGCACCGACGAGAGCCGAAACGGTGGAGACGAGGTAGCCGAAGAAGGCGGCGACCAGCGTGCCAGGGGGATTCCCGTTCAGGGTTCGCGTTTCCATACCGCGACGCTAATCCGGATCACGGCGCACTCACCTGCTGAAACAGCAGATTTCGGACCGCGGTACGAGCGGGTCCCCGAGGTCCTCATACCGGGGTATGAGGGTGCGAACCGACGACTTCCCGGGACCGCGCGAGGCGGTCCTGCAGCTTCGCGTGCCGGAACTGGTAGACCGGACCGGCTTCGCGGAGTATTCCGAGCCGGTGGGCGTCGTCGAGGAACTTCAGCAACCGCAGCGGCCCACGTCCTCGGGCATGCAGCACGAAGACGGTCACCAAGTGCCGTCCGCTCGATTGCCCGAGCCCGTAAACGAAGCCTGAGGCGAGCCCGAACAGGGAGCCGAAGACGAGCACGGCCGCGAGCTTCAGGCCGAACCCGGCCAGGGACGAGAACATGAGCACGAACACCAGTCCGAACATGGGCCCGAACGCGAAGCCGCAGGCGAGGGAATAGAGGTACACCAACTTCAGGTCGCGACGGAAGGTCACCGTCGGTGTCTGCGGGCCTTCGCTGGTCAAGGGAGTCTTAGCCCACTCGATCACCCCGAACACGAGGATCACCACGAGCCCGAACACGAGCCCGCCCGCGGACGCACCCCAGCTTCGGTCCGCGAGCCCGAGGACGACACCGACGATCACCCCGATCACCAGCCCGGCGCGGATGCTCGGCCACGACGTCAGCTTTCGCGGAAGCAGCCGGATCCGCCCTCGGAGGCGCAGGTCGGCGTACACCGGTTCCTTCGTCGACGATCCGCTCACGAGCACGAACCCCAAGCCGATCAACGGCGCGAACACGATCGCGAAGTCGAGCCCGAACACGAACAGAGCCACCGACCAGGCCGCGGTCACCGCTCCGAAGCCGAGCCCGATCTTGATGAGCGCACCGGTTCGCCCGGGCGCGGCGAGGCTCAGTTGCCACCAGGCGAGATCGCGGCTGCCGATCTCGTTCAAGTGGCGGGCCAGGAAGGCGAGCCACTTCTCGGCGTCGACGGGATCCCAGGCTTGCCGGGGACCGAACGGGTGCTGCTCGCCGGTTTCCCGTTGTGGCGGATTCGCGGTGACGACCGCCTGGACAAGATGGTCGAGCAGGTGCTCGGTGATGGCATCGGCGGTGGCGAAACGGTTGGTGTCGCACAGTTCGACGGGGTCGGCGCCGGTCTCCACGTAGACTTTGCGGACCAGCCACAGGGCCAGCGGACTGGACAGTGCTCGGCAGATCGGACCGTTCCGGTCGTCCCGCAGCAGCTTCAGCGGCTTCGCCCACCGGGTGGCAGCCGTTCGCGGAAGGCTGCGTTCCAGGTAGGCGGCGGCGTCGGCGGCCTCGAGCCGACCCGGTTCGAGGACGGCCGCGCCGGTGAGGCCGCGGTGGCCTTGGTGACGCGCGAGGGTTTCTTCGTATTCGGTGGTCCGGCAGGTGAGGATGAGCGGGTCGGTGGCCGCGGCGTTGAGCCGGTCGAGGACCGCGGAGCGGATCCGTTCGGGGAGCTCGTCCAAGCCGTCCAGGACGGGCAAGATCCGCCGCTGATCGACCAGCGCCCGGACCGCGTCCGGGCCGAAGTCGGCGGCGTGCAACGCCGGGTAGCCCTCGGCGATCCGCCACGCCAGCCAAGTGTGGAGGGATTCGGTGCCGGGATCCCACCCCGACATCGACAGGAGCACGTGGACCGGCTCCGCACCGTCGGGATGCGCGAGGAGTTCTCGAAGCAGCAGAACGGCCAGCGTCGTCTTGCCCATGCCGGGGTCACCGAGAATCACCAGGCGCCGCGTCGGGCGTCTGCGGAACTCCCTGACCATGTCGGCGACCCGATCGGCACGGCCTTGGAACCGGGGAACACCTTGGCCGATCAGGTACCTGAGCAGTTTCGGGCGGGCAACGGCTTCCGCGGCCACTGGGCCAGCACCAGCGCGGCCAGTTGCCGCTGAGCAGCGCCTGCTTGCTCAGGAGAAGACACCAGCTGTGGCGCGCGCGGTGATCGGCGTGCCCAATGGACGAGCGTCAGGGTGAGCGGCACCAGCGCGGCGATCAGGCCGCCGGCCTTGGCCGCGGAGTCGAAACCTGCGGGAGACCGCAACGCCCAGACGATCGCCGTCGCTCCGGCCGCGAGCACGACCAGCGCGACCGCCCACCGCTTCCACGTCGTCACGCTCCGGATCCTCCCGCTCGGGGAAAGGAAGGGCGAGACGGACGGGCACACCGATCACCGTAAATGCCCCGGACGGAGTAGCGCCGCGGCAAAGTGTTGCGTCAGCGGCCCCAGAGCCGCCAGGTCTGGTTGAGCGGGCTGCTCTGCGTGGCCGGCTTGCAGGTCCACTGGTGGACCACCGCACCCGGCGCGGACGAGACAGCGTTCACGTCGACACATTTCCCGCTGTGGCCGGCGACCAGCTGGTAGTCGTGGGCGTCGTTGCCGGCGTAGGTCACCTTGCGCAGCGTGAACTGCTGGTTCGCGGCGCCGCCGAGGCAGGTCCACTGCTGCACGGCCGCGCCGTCCGCGGTGGAACTGCCACTGACGTCCAGGCACTTGCCGGTCTGCTGGTTGACCATCGTGAACGTGCCGGCCGCGCCGGAAACCGGGCGGAAGTTCCAGAGCTGCTGGTCGCCGCCCTCGCAGGGGTACTGCTGCTGCCCGTTGCCGTCGGCCGTGGCCAGGTTGGTGTTGTCCAGGCACTGCTGGGAATGCTGGGCGACCGCGACGGACTGGAAGCCGCCGTCCGAGGGCGGCAGCAGCGTGATCGTGAAGGCGTCGTCGATCGCGGTGTGCGGCACGGTGACCGTCGCCGCGTTGCCGGACAGGCTCACCACCGAATTCTGCACCGTGACCGGTCCCTGGACCGCGCCCCCGCCGTTGTAGGGAATGCGCTGGACGAGCACCCGCACCTGGTTGTCCTGGACGACGCCGCTCGTGGTGTCCAGCCGGTTCAGCGTCACGTGGACGTTACCGGTCGTGCCACCGCCGCCCACCAGGATTTTCGCTGTGCCACTGCCTTTCGTGGCGAACGCGTCGTAGGCCGGGCTCGGTGTCGTGGAGACGATCTGGCCGGTCTGGGACCCGTAGAAGCGGTAGACCCACCATTCGCCCTTCGGCAGGTGCCGGCCGGCCGGATCACGGACGAGCAGGTTGGCGAGGTCGTTGTGCAGGTTCCCGGTGCTCGCCCAGTTCGCGCGCAGGCCGTCGGCACCGGCCCGCTCCAGGCGCGCGATGTACCAGGAGCCGTCGCCCGGGTTCTGTTCGTTCGAGGCGCCGTATTCGTTGATCTGGTACGGCCTCGGGTGCGGGATGCCGCGCGGGTCGAGCGTGGCGTTCGCCGCCGCGACGTTGGCCACGGGATCCCCGGGCAGGGAGTGCCAGCTGACGACGTCGGGGACGACGTTGTTCGCGCGCACGAAGTCGAGGTACTGGTTCCACCAGGTGTTCGTGGTCGACGGGACCCCGGCGAAGCTGGGTCCGACGATCAACTGGTCCGGGAAAGCCGCCCGGACGCGCTGGTACGTGCGGCGCCACAGCTCGAAGTACTGCGCCTGCGGCCGGTTCCAGAAGATCCCGAGGTTCGGCTCGTTCCAGAGGTCCCACTGGACGGGGGCGCCCGTCGCCCGCACGTCGTTGATCAGCCGCGTGAGGAAGCTGTCGTAGTCGCTCCAGTTGCCGTTGTCTCCGGGGAAACGGGAGATCGGGTACCCGTCGGCACCCCAGAGGTCATGGACGAGCAGGACGAACTGGCCGCCAAGGGACCGCGTGCGCAGCAACTGGGCGCGGGTCGCGTTCCACCGGCGGTCGTACCGGCCCGACACCCAGCCGCCCGGGCTGTCGAGCTGCGCGCCTCCGGCGCGCATGGAGCGGAACCGCACGTCGCGGTAGAAGTGGTCGGCGGGCCCCGACGCGTCTTCGGTCATCCCGTAGATCCAGCCCGAAGCCCGGTAGGTCGGCGCGCCACCCGCGACGGAGAAGTCGACGCTGATGGACTCGTCGGCGGCCCGGGCCGGGGTGGTGGCCGTGGTCAGGGAGGCGGCGGCGAGGGCACCTCCGGCGAGGAGGGTGAGGAGGCGGCGACGCGGTCGCCGGGGCGTGCGCACAGTGTCCACTTGCGACTCCTTGGACGTGGGGACGTCCCGGACTCAAGCGGAGAGGCGACCGGCGGCGACGCGGGGAAAGGTGGAGCGGCCGCCGTGGGCGGCGGTGCGGATGTTCGCCGTTGAACCATCGACACTCCGGACGGACCGGGCGGGAAGGAATTCGAACCGGTTCGATGCGACGACGAGAGTACGCGCAGAAGAGTCCGTCAATCAAGAGAGAGTTTGTCGAACCGGTTCCGCGCTACCGGCGCGCGCCAGTGCTCGAACGCAGGGAGATCGCGGGCTCGAGCAGAGCGTGCCGCGGCGTGGCCGACGCGTCCCCGATCTGCTCCAGCAGCAGCGCGACGGCGAGCCGGGCCATTTCCCCGGCCGGCACGTCCGCCGCCGTGAGCGGCGGGTGGAAGTCTTCCGCCAGCCGGTCGGCGAGCACACCGGTGACCGAGAAGTCCCGCGGCACGTCCAGGCCCGCCCGCAGCAGCGCCCGCTGCACCCCGGGCAGCGCCGCCTCGTTGATGGTCACCACGGCGGTCACCTCGGGCCAGTCGGCCCGGATGCGCTCGAAGCACGTCAGGCCGGCGGCGGGCTCGTCGGCGCAGCACACGTGGTGCGCGGTGAGGCCGCGTTCCCCCGCCGCCTCGCGGAATCCGGCGGCCGCCCGCAGGGCGGGGCCGTAGCCCGCGGCGACGAGCTCGTCGGAGCGGTTGACCAGAACGATGTCCCGGTGCCCGAGGTCGGCCAGGTGGTGGACGCACCGGCTGATCAGCCCCGCGTAGTCGACGTCGACCCACCACAACGCGCCGGGGTGCTCGGTGTGCCCGATGGTGACGAACGGCAGGCCGGCCTGGCCGAGCCGCTCGACCCGCGGGTCTTCCAGGAGGATCTCCATCAGGATGACCCCGTCGACCCGGCGGCCGGTGACGATCCGGTCGAAGGACCGGCTGTGGTCTCCCCCGCCCGGCGAGAGCAGCACGTCGTGGTCGTGCACCGCCGCCGCCTCGACCACGCTGGCCACGAAGCCCAGCTGGGCGTCGGTCAGCCGGGCGCTCGCCGGCGGGATCACCAGGCCGAACGTGCGGGTGCGGCCTTCGGCGAGGGCGCGGGCGCTGGCGTTGGGCCGGTAGCCGAGCTCGGCGATCACGTCGTTGATCCGCCGCACGGTCGCCGCGGAGACCGGCCGTTTCCCGCTGAGCGCGTAGGACACCGTGCTGCGCGACACCCCGGCGCGCCGGGCGATCTCCCCGATGTTCATCCGCACCTCTCCGTTCCGCAGAGAACCGGTTCGACCGATCCGTCGACGATCGTAACGCGTACTTGCGCGGCCAGGACGTGACGGCTACGTTGACGTCGCCTTCTGGCATCGAACCGGTTCGATGTAGTCGCCACCGCAGCCGCAGGAAGGGACCACCATGCACCGCTCCCGACGTCTCCCCGCCGCCCTGGCCGCGCTCGGCTTGGCCGCGTCCCTGACCGCGTGCTCGCCGTCGTCCGACGCCGGCGGCTCCGGCGAATCCGGCCCGTTCGCCCTGTGGGACCCGTACCCGCAGTTCGACGCGAGCTCGGAGTGGGCGCAGGTGATCGGCAAGTGCGGCACGGAAGCGGGCGTGCAGGTCCGGCGCCAGTCCTACGACACGACCGACCTGACCAACAAGGTCCTGCTCGCCGCCCAGCAGCGCACCGCCCCCAACGTCCTGGTCCTGGACAACCCGGTGGTGAGCACGCTCGCCGAAGGCGGGGTGCTGAAGGCGAACCAGGACGTCGGGCTGGACGCCGGCCAGGCGTCCGCGAACCTCCTGGGCGCCGGGCAGATCGGCGGCCACACCTACGGCGTGCCGATCGGGGCGAACACGCTCGCGCTCTACTACAACAAGGCCGTGCTCACCGCGGCCGGCGTCGACCCGGCCGCGATCAAGGACTGGGCCTCCCTCGACGCCGCGCTGGCCAAGGTGAAGGCGACGGGCAAGAAGGGAATCACGTTCTCCGCGATCGGCACCGAAGAGGGCACGTTCCAGTTCCTGCCGTGGTTCTGGGGCGCCGGAGCGGCGCTGACCGACCTGGGCACCCCCGCCGCCACCGCCGCGCTCGAAGTGTGGAAGTCGTGGCTGGACAAGGGATACGCCCCCAACTCGGTGGTGAACAACACCCAGACCACGAGCTGGCAGGAGTTCGCCACCGGCGAGTACGCGTTCGCGGAAAACGGCACCTGGCAGCTGAAGAACGCGAAGAAGGCCGGCTTCGAGTACGGCGTCATCGCGATTCCCGCCCGGGCCGGGGGAACCGCGCCGGCGCCCACCGGCGGCGAGTTCGTCACCGTCACGGCCCAGGACGACAAGGACAAGGAGACCAAGGCCGCGCGCATCGTCGCGTGCCTGACCGACCCGGACAAGGTGCTCGCGACCGACACCGCCCTGACCTACGTCTCGGCCGTGCCCTCCGTGCAGCGGCAACAGGTCGCGCAGACGCCGGAGCTGGGTGTCTGGGTGGACGCGGTGAACAAGGCCAAGGGCCGCACCGGGGACGACCTCGGCACGCGCTACCCGCGGATCTCGCAGCCCCTGTGGGGCGCGGTCCAGGCCGCGCTGACCGGGGCCAAGACACCGCAAGCCGCGCTCGCGGACGCGCAGGCCGCGGCGAAGTAGGTGCCGATGCGCTCGCGAGAGGTGCGCCGGCAGGTCGTCGGCTGGGCGTTCCTCGTGCCGCTGGTGGCCTACCTGGTGGTGTGCTACGCCTACCCGCTGCTCACCAACGTCGACCTGAGCATCCGCGGCTACACGGTCCGCACGTTCGTCCACGGTGGAGCGCCGCTGGTCGGGTTCGCCAACTACGCCACGGTGTTCGGCGACCCGCTGTTCCGGACCGCGTTGGTGAACACCCTGGTCTTCACGGTGGCGTCGCTGGCGTTCCAGTACGTGATCGGCTTGGCGATGGCGGTGTTCTTCGCCCGCGGGTTCCGGTTGTCGGCGACCCTGCGGGCCCTGTTCCTGGTGCCCTGGCTCTTGCCGCTCATCGTGTCGGCGTCGACGTGGGCCTGGTTGCTCAACAGCGAGTCCGGGCTGGTGAACGCCGGGCTGGAGCTGCTCGGGATCGGGCCGGTCCACTGGCTGACCTCGCCGTCCTGGTCGCTCGTGTCGGTCATCGCCGCCAACATCTGGATCGGGATCCCGTTCAACCTCGTCGTGCTCTACAGCGGGCTGCAGAACATCCCCCGCGACGTCTACGAGGCGGCGGCGCTGGACGGGGCGACCGGCTGGCAGGCCTTCCGCCACATCACCTTTCCCCTGCTGCGCCCGGTTTCCGCCATCACCCTGCTGCTCGGCCTCGTCTACACGCTGAAGGTGTTCGACCTCATCTGGATCATGACCAAGGGCGGGCCGAGCGGCTCGTCGAGCACCCTGGCCACCTGGTCCTACGAACTCGGGTTCGGCAGCCTGCTCCCCCGGTTCGGGCCCAGCGCCGCCGTGGGCAACGTGCTCATCCTCCTCGCGCTGGCCGCCGGGCTGCTGTACATCCGGTTGCAGCGCAAGCAGGAGCCGGCATGAAGCGCCCCGCTTGGCGGACCGCGGTCGGCCTGGTGCTGACCGCGCTGATGCTGTTCCCGGTCTACTGGATGATCACCGTCTCGCTGACGCCCGCGCGCGACATGCGCAAGACGCCACCCGACCTGTTCCCGGCGTCCCCGACCACCGAGGGGTACGAGCGGGTCCTGCGCGAGCAACTGCCGTACTTCGGCACGAGCCTGCTCATCGCGCTGGGCACGGTGGTGCTCACCCTGGTCCTGGCCGCGCCCGCGGCGTACTCGCTGGCCAAGCTCCGGCCCCGCGGCCGCGGCCCGCTCGCGTTCGTCCTGCTCGTCGCGCAGATGATCCCCGGCATCATCATGGCGCTGGGGTTCTACGGCATCTACGTCGGCCTCGGCATCACCAACTCGGTCTGGGGCCTGATCTTCGCCGACTCGACCATCGCCGTGCCGTTCGCGGTGCTGATCCTCACCTCGTTCATGGCGGTCGTTCCGGACGAACTGCTGCAGGCAGCCCGGATCGACGGTGCCGGGCCCTGGCGGACGTTCGTCTCCGTCGTGCTGCCGGCCAGCCGCAACGGGCTGGTCACCGCGGCGCTGTTCTCGTTCCTGTGGGCCTGGTCGGACTTCGTCTTCGCGGCCACGTTGGACGCCGGTGGCCGGCTGCAGCCGCTCACCCTCGGCATCTACCGCTACATCGGCAACAACAACCAGGAGTGGAACTCGATCATGGCCACGGCCGTGGTCGCGTCGATCCCCGCGACCGTGCTCCTCGTGGTCGCGCAGCGCTTCGTCGCCGCGGGCATCACCACCGGCGCCGTCAAAGACTGAAAGGAAGTCCACTGTGGCCCCCGAGTTTTCGGTGCGGGAGATCCCCTTCAGCCGGTTCGGCGCCTGGTTCGGCCTCTCGCCCGTCGTGGGCCTCGCGACCTACAGCGACGATGTCCACCTGGTGTCCCACCGCAACGGGATGCACGCGGTGCTGTCGATCGTGCCCGTCGCCGACGGTGGCCGGGTCTCCGCTTCGCTCACCGCGGAGCCGGCGAAGCTCACCTGGAACGCCGGTGCCGGGCGGATCACCGCGGCGTTCGGGTCGCCGAGCACCCTGCACCTCGCGGGAACCGGGCTGGGAGTGCGGATCAGCGCGACCGAGCCGACGTTGACGCCCTTCACCGGCACGTACCTCTACCCCGATCCGGCCGGCGGTGCCGTGTTCACCTCCTACGAAACCGGGCACCGGTTCCGCGTCACCGTCCTTTCCGGACAGGAGCGCCGGTCGGGCGAGCAGGCGCTCGGGACGGCCGAACGGCTGGTCGCCGCCGGCGAAGACGGCGATCCGTGGGAGCTGGTGATCGAGGAGATCGCTACTTCACCGCCGCCGCAACCGCCCGCGGCCGGCCTTTCCGAAGCGGTCGCTGCTTCCGAGGCGGACTTCGCCCGGTTCGCCGACGCCGTGGCGCCGTGGCGCGGCGAGCGGACCCCGGCCGCCGAGCTGGCCTGCTACGTGATCTGGTCGGCCACGGTCCGGCCCGCCGGGTTCATCACCCGGCCGGCGGTGCTGATGTCGAAGCACTGGATGGACAAGGTGTGGAGCTGGGACCACTGCTTCACCGCGCTGGCGCTGGCCTCCGGCGCCCCCGAGCTCGCCTGGGACCAGTTCCAGGTGGTGTTCGACCACCAGGACGAGCAGGGGGCCCTGCCGGACTCCATCACCCACTCGGAGACGCTGCGCAACTTCGTCAAGCCGCCCATCCACGGGTGGGCCCTGGGCCGGCTGCGGGACCGCTTCGGTGGCGAGGTACCCGAGGCTGAAAAGACGTACCGGCAGCTCTCGGCGTGGACGCGGTTCTGGCTCGACCACCGGCGGCCCCCCGGCCACGCGTTGCCCTACTACGAACACGGCAACGACAGCGGCTGGGACAACGCCACGGTGTTCCGCGAAGAACGCCTCGTCCAGTCGGCCGATCTCGCCGCGTTCCTGGTTCTGCAGCTGAAGGAGCTGGCCCGGCTCGCCGCCGAAGTCGGCGAGCCGGCGCAGTCATGGGACGAGCAGGCCGACGACCTGCTGGCGGCGATGCTGGACCGGCTGTGGGACGGCACCCGGTTCGTCAGCCGCGGCGTGGTCAGCGGAACGCTCCGCGGCGGATCCAGCCTGCTCGAGCTGATGCCGGTCGTGCTGGGCGAGCACCTGCCGCCCGAGGTCTTCGAGCGGCTGTGCGACGGCATCGCCCGGCACCTGACCGCGGTGGGGCCGGCCACGGAACTGCCCACTTCGCCGTACTACGAGGCGGACGGGTACTGGCGAGGCCCGGTCTGGGCGCCGGCCACGGTCCTGATCGAGGACGGTCTCCGCCGCGGCGGCGCGGTGGACCTCGCCGAGCAGGTGAGCGCCCGGTTCCGCACGACCTGCGAGAAGTCGGGCTTCGCCGAGAACTTCGACGCTTTGACCGGCGAAGGACTGCGCGACCGCGCGTACACCTGGACGGCGGGCGCCTACCTGCTTCTCGCCGAGGACGCCGAAGGCCGGCGGGGCTCAATGAACGAGCCCCGCCGGACGGTCGTCAGCTGATCGGTTCTATCCAGATGGTGCGGAACCGCACGTTCTCCCCGGCATCGCCGTGGTCCTGCAGCCGGATCGCGCCGAGGGCCGGGCCTTCCGGGTCGCCGGCTCCGGTCGAGCCGGTGATGGCGACGTCGTTGTGGACGGTCACGCCGTTCCAGACGACCGTCACCCTGGCGTTGTCGGTTTTCGTCCCGGCGCTGTCGAAGCGTGCCGCGCGGAACGTGACGTCGTAGGTCTGCCACGTCAGCGGCGCTGTCGCGGCGTTCACGTCCGGTGCTTTCTGCGTGTAGATCGCGCCGGCCTCGTCGTTGGCGAGGGTCGTGTCGCCGAAGGAGTCGAGCACCTGGACCTCGTAGCGGTCCTGCAGGTACACGCCGCTGTTGCCGCGCGCCTGCCCGGTCACGTTCGACGGGTAATTCGGCTCGTACCACTCGACGTGCAGCTTGAAGTCACCGAACTTCTGCCGGGTCCGGATGTCTCCGCCGAGGGACTCCATCGAGCCGCCGGCGACCGGCCACGGCGCCGCTCCGCCGGAGCGGAGTTCCCAGGCGTTCAGGTCGGTTCCGGTGAACAACGGGATCCGGGTGGCCGCGGTGACCGTGATGTTGTCGAGGTTGACGTTGCCGGCGTCGCCGCTGTCGAACCGGTAGGAGATCGAGTTCGCCCCCGCCGTCAGCGGCAGCACTTCCGGCTGGCGGGCCCAGCTGTCCCACGTCGTCGTACTGGCCAGCCGGGTCTGCCGGACCTTCGTGCCGTTGACGTAGACGCTCACGGACTTCGTCCCGGCGCTGGGATTCGGGCCGTTCGCGTACCGCAGGCCGACGTTGTAGTTCCCGGCCGTGGGCACGTTCACCGCGAACGTCGTGGCGGCGCCCTGGGTCCAGTACCCGTCGACGAATCCGGTCGCTTCGTAGCCCGTGTGGTCGGTGTTGACGCCCGCGCCGCCGCTCAGCGTCGCGCGCTCCGCTTCGTACGTCACGCTCGCCGGCGGGCCGCCCACCAGGGAATTGAGGGTGTACCACGCTTCCGTGCTCCACAACGGCGTGCCGGATTCGGACGCGAACGGCCGCGGCGACCGGACGTGGACGACCCGCCCGGCCAGCAGGCCGGAGATCTGCAGGGTGACCTTCTTGCGGTCGGCGGACACCGTCGCGCCGGTCACGGTGAGGGTCTGCTCGTCGACCTTGGGACCGCCGTACGCGGCCGTCGGCGCGTAACGCCATTGCGAGACCTGGTACTTGGTGCTCAGGTCCTGCGCCGTCGCGGCGGACAGCGGCTGCGTGTATTCGACTTCGAAGCCGCCCGGGACCGCCCGCATGGCGAGCATGTCGAACGTGTTGGCGCCGTTGGGGGTCAGCTTCTGCAGGCCGTAGGCGAGCTTGCCCGGCTGCCCCCAGTTGCCGCCTCCGTCGATCCCGCCGGTGTAGATCGCGCCGTCCGGGCCGAGGCTGATCCGGCTGACCCCGGACTCGAGACCCTGGGTCATGCGGAAGACCGCGCCCTGGTACTCGCCGTTGACCTTCTCCAGGTAGACCCGTTGCAGGCCACCGTAAGTCACGTCACCGTAGACCAGCTGGCCGGCGAAGGTGCCCTGGGTCAGCTGCACCGGGTTGCTGGGCGAGTTGGCGATTTCGTTGTGCGGCAACCACACCACCGGCGCGGTCACCGGCTGCGCGTCGAACGGGCCCGCCGGGTTGGTGTAGTGGTTGAAGAACCGGTTCTGCTTGATGCGCACGAGCTTGTTCGCGGGCAGCCAGCCGCCCTGGTTGTCGGTGACGAAGACGTCGCCTTCCGGGCCCCAGCCGATGCCGTGCGGGGTGCGCAGGCCGCCGGCGATGGTCGAGACGGCGCCGGTGTTCTTGTCGACCTTGATGGTGACACCGCGGCCCGGCGCGGGCTGCGGATTGGTGGTCGCCCCGCCGAGGTCGATCGCCACCGACAGGTTGACGTAGAAGAACCCGTCCTTGTACAGCAGGCCGAACGCGAACTCGTGGAAGTTGCCGCCGAACGGCCAGGTCGCCACCGTCCGGTAGACGTCGGTCACGCCGTCGCCGTTGGTGTCGTTGAGTTCGACGAGCCGCGTCTTCTCCGACACGTACAGCTTGCCGTCGACGTACTTGACGCCCATCGGTTCCTTCAGGCCACTGGCGATCCGCTGCGTCCGGACCCGGGACGGGTCCGTGGTGCCGGTGGCGTTGCTGATCAGCTGGACCTCCCCGGCGGTGTTGTCCGAACCACCCCAGGTCGTGATGGCGAGGCGGCCGTCCGGCAGCCAGTCCATCCCGGTCACCTGCGGCTGGAAGCCGTCGGGGCGCAGGTTCGTCAGCGTGAAGCCGGGGTGGACGCCGGTGAGCGGCAGGCCGTCACCAGGGGAGTCGGCGGTGCTTTCGCAGTCCTTCTTGCCCGGCGAAGTCACCCGGACGACCCCGGCGTCGGTGCTGAGCACCGAGGTGGGCACCACCGCGAAGGCGGACGAGCCGGGAGGCTGCCACTCGAGCGTGATCTGCTGGTCACCGGCGTTGTCGAAGTGCTCGATCCGCAGCGCGTGGTACCCGGTGGTCAGCGCGATCGAGCCGGTCACCGCGGTGGCCCCGTGCAGGCCGTCGTTGGTGATCACGACCTGGCCGTCGATGCGCAGCCGGGAGCCGTCATCGCTGGTCAGCCGGAACTGGTGGGTGCCGGCGGTCGCGATGGCGATGTTGCCGGTCACCTCGGACACCAGGAAGTCGGCGACGCCGAAGTCGGCGGTGCTGGTCCAGTTGATCGTCGGCATCAGCTTGTCGACGTTGGGGGTCAACCCGGGCTTGATGGTGCACAGCTTGCTCAGCTCGGTCTGCATGTCGAACACGCGGAGGGTCACGCCTGGCTCTTGAGGGGGGACGGCGGCGTGAGCGGGTGTGACGACGACCGCCGACAGGGCTGTGAACAGGACTGTTACCACCAGAACCGCCCGGCGGCATCGTTCGCGGACAGCCAGAAGCATCGTTGCTCCTCGGGGGAAGAGCCAGGGTCTGTACCTGACGCCCGGTGAGCGTAAAGACGACTTTTGCATTAAGTCAACGAAAGTATGTCGCGTTTGAGCGAAATTACGCCGTCTAGCGGCGTAAGTCGGACGCTGGAGACAGCCCAGCCCTTCCCTACCGCGGCCCGGTCGAGCTGCGCGCCACGAGCTTCGCGCTCAGCTGGATGTGCTGCGGGCGGCGCGGGGTGGCGCCGGCGGTGATGCGGTCCAGCAGGTGCTGCCCCGCGCGGGCACCCAGGTCGTAGGTGGGCTGCTCGACGACCGTCAGCTCCGGGCGCACCAGCGTCGTCCACGGCTCGTCGTCGAAACCGATCAAGGACACCTCGGCCGGCATGCGCAGCCCGCGGTCCTGCGCGGCCCGGTAGGCGCCGGAGGCCAGGACGTTGTCGGTGCACACCACGGCCGATGGGGGCTCGGGCAGGTCGAGCAGGCGGTTCATCGCGTCGTAGGCGGACTCGCGGTCGTACCGGGCCGACGCCACCAGGGTTTCGTCCACCGGCAGGCCCGCCGCGCCCAGCGCGGTCACGTACCCGCGCAGCCGCACGGCGCTGGGGAACAGGCCGCGCCGCCGGGTGCCCGACCGCACCCGCGCCAGCTGGTCGCCCGCCTCGGTGATCACGCCGATCCGGCGGTGCCCCAGCTCCAGCAGGTGCTCCACGGCCTCCGCCGCGGCGCGGTCGTTGTCCACGGTGATGCTGTCGGCGTCCGGCACGCCGCTGACCTGCCGGTCGATCAGGACGATCGGGACCCCGGCGCCCATCGCGTGCTTGAGGTGCGCCGCCTCGCCGGGCCGGGCGGCGGCGACGATCATGCCGTCCACCCGCTTCTCCGACATCACCGTGACGGCCCGCTGCTCGGCCGCCAGCTCGCCGCCGGTGTTGGCCAGCAGCACTTCGAACCCGGCCGGCGACGTCACGTCGGTGATGCCGCGCAACGCGGTGGCGAAGAACGGGTTCGCCACGTCGGTCACCACGACGCCGATCGTGTGCGTGCTGCCGGTGACCATGCTGCGGGCGAGGCTGTTCGGCCGGTACCCGAGCTCGGCCGCCGCCGCCAGCACGCGTTCCCGCGTCCGCTCGCTGACCTTCCCGTACCCGCCGAGCGCGCGCCCCGCGGTCGCCGTCGACACCTCCGCCAGCCGGGCGACCTCGATCAGCGAAGCCTCGTGCGTCGTCACCTGCGCGCCTCCCCCATCGGCGAAAACCGTTCGGGACGAATCCCTTGACTGAGGCTACCACCGACTGAGAAGGTTCTCACTCAGTAGCCAATGAGAAGGTTCTCACTCCCGCGAGGCTGAGCACATGACACTTCGGATCGGCGTCGACACCGGTGGCACGTTCACCGATGTCTGCGCTCTCGACGAGCACACCGGGCGCCTGCACGTGCGCAAGGTGTCCAGCACCCCGGACGACCCCGGCCGGGCGATCGTGACGGGGGTTTCGCAGCTGCTCGACGAGATCGGCGGCCGCGACCTGGGCGAGGTGACCTACTTCGCCCACGGCACCACCGTCGGCACCAACGCGCTGCTCACCGGGCGGGGTGCCCGCACCGGCCTGCTGACCACCGCCGGGTTCCGCGACCTGCTGGAGCTCGGGCGCGGCCGCCGTCCTTCCCTCTACGACCTCCAGGCGGACAAGCCCGCGCCGCTGGTGCCCCGTGACCTGCGGCTGGAAGCCGAAGAGCGGGTCCGCCACGACGGCCGCGTCGAGCGCGCCCTCGACCCGGAGAAGATCCGCGCTCTCGCCCGGCAGCTGCGCCAGCAGCGGGTCGAGGCGGTCGCGGTCTGTTTCCTGTACAGCTTCGTCGATCCCGGGCACGAGCAGACCGCCGAGCGGATCCTCGCCGAGGAGCTGCCGGGCGTGCACGTCTCGGTCTCCTCCGCGGTGCTGCCGGAGTTCCGCGAGTACGAGCGACTGTCCACTGTGGTCGTCAACGCCTACCTCGGGCCGGTCGTCGCCCGCTACCTCGTCCGGCTGCGCACCCGCCTCGCCGAGCTGGGGCTGCGGGTGACCCCGCACGTCACCCAGTCCAACGGCGGTGTCATCCCGTTCGAGACGGCCGAACGGACACCGTCCCGGATGGTCCTTTCCGGACCCAGCACCGGGGTGGTCGGCGCGGCCGGGATCGCCCGCGCCGCCGGTTTCCCCGACATCATCACCTTCGACGTCGGCGGCACGTCTTCCGACGTCTCGCTCGTGCAGGACGGCGTGCCCAAGGAGTCCACCGGGACCGAGATCGACGGGCGGCCGGTGCGCGCGCCGATGCTGGACATCCACACCGTGGGCGCCGGCGGCGGATCGATCGCCTGGATCGACGCGGGCGGCGCGCTCAAGGTCGGGCCGGGCAGCGCCGGCGCCGATCCGGGGCCGGCCTGCTACGGCCGCGGCACCGAACCGACCGTCACCGACGCCAACGTCGTGCTGCGCGTGCTCAACCCGGAGTACCTGCTGGACGGGCAGATGAAGATCGACGCGGACGCGGCGCGCACCGCCGTGGCGACGGTGGCCGGCCCGCTCGGCATGGACGTCCTCGACGCCGCGCAGGGCATCGTGCGGGTCATCACCGCCAACATGGCCCGCGCGATCCGGGTCATCTCCGTGCAGCGCGGCTACGACCCGCGCGACTACACCCTGGTGCCCTTCGGCGGGGCCGGGCCGCTGCACGCCGTGCGGCTGGCCCGCGAGCTGGGCATGCGCACCGTGCTGGTGCCCGAGACGCCGGGTGCGCAGTGCGCCGCCGGGCTGCTGATGACCGACATCCGCGCGGACTTCCTGCGCACCCGCATCATGGCTCCGGAAGAGCCGGGCGTCGCGGGGGTGTTCGCGGAGCTGGAGACCTCCGCGACGACGTGGCTCGCCGAAGAGAACGTGCCGCCGGAGCGCCGCCGCGTCGAGCGGTTCGTGGAAATGCGCTACACGGGCCAGAACCACGAGCTGGCCGTGCCGGTGCCCGACGGCGTCATCACCGCGGACACGGTCACGCAGCTGACCAAGCGGTTCACCGCCGAGCACGAACGGCTGTACGGCTACTCGGCCGCCGAGGACGCGGTGCAGGTCGTCACCTTCCGGGTGCGGGCCGTCGGCGAGGTGTCCCGCGCCGAGCTGCACCGCGCCCCGCTCGGGGACGCCGACGCGAGCGCCGCGGTCCGCGCCACCCGCGAGGTCTACCTGCCCGAAAGCGGGGGCTTCACGCCCTGTCCCGTCTACGACCGCTCGCGCCTGAACCCCGGGCACCGCATCGAAGGCCCGGCCGTGGTCGAGCAGATGGACACCACCACCCTGCTGCTGCCCGGCGACGTCGCCGTCGTCGACGAACTGCGCAACCTCGTCGTGACGGTGGGCCGATGACCCCCGCGACGGAAAGGAAGACCATGCAGGACCCCGTGCTGGTCGAAGTGATCGGCTCCGCACTGTCGTCCATCGTGGAGGAAATGAGCGAAACGCTGGTGCGCGCCGCCTACTCCACCAACATCAAGGAACGCCGCGACTGCACCGCGTCGCTGTTCGACGCCCGCGGCCGGATGCTCGCCCAGGACGAGGGCGGCTCGCCGCTGCACCTGGGCTCGCTGATGGGCGTCGTCGACGAGATCACCCGCCGGTACCCGGCCGGCACGATCGCCGACGGGGACACGTTCATCGCCAACGACCCGTTCACCGGCGGCGGTTCGCACCTGCCCGACATCGTGCTGGTGTCCCCGGTGTTCCTCGAGGGCGAGATCACCGCGTGGGTGGCGAACCTGGCCCACCACGCCGACTTCGGCGACCGCGGGCACGCCCACATCTTCCAGGAGGGCCTGCGCATCCCGCCGGTCCGGCTGATGCGCGGCGGCGAGCTGCAGACCGACCTGTTCGAGCTGATCCTGCTCAACTGCCAGGTGCCGCACGAGCGGCGGGCCGACCTGCGGGCGCAGATCGCCGCGAACCGGCTCGCGGTCACCCGCTTCACCGAGCTGGCGGAGCGGTACGGCCGTGACACGCTGGTCGCGGCGGGCGAGGCGCTGCTGGACTACACCGAGCGGCGCACCCGCGCGGCGATCGCGAAGGTGCCCGACGGGACCTACCCCTTCACCGACCGCTTCGACTGCCCCGAGCTGGACGACGAGCTCGACCTCGGCGTCACCGTGACCGTGCGCGGCGACGAGGTGACGTTCGACTTCACCGCCCCGCCGCAGGTCCGGGCCAGCGTCAACGTGGTGTGGACCGCGCTGTACGCGGCCGTCTACTACTCCCTCAAGACGGTGGTGGACCCGGACATCATCCCCAACGCGGGCCTGCACCGGCCGGTCACGATCAACGCGCCCCGGGGCTCGGTGCTCGACTGCGTGGAACCCGCCGCGGTCAACGGCCGCAGCGAAACCTGCCAGCGAGTGGTCGACCTGATCCACGGCGCCCTCGCCAACGCGGTGCCGGAGACCGTCACCGCCGCGAGCAACGGCGCCAACACCGGCGTGCACTTCTCCGGGGTGGACAGCCGGACCGGCCGCTACTTCGTCTACCTGGAAACGATCGGCGGCGGCTGCGGCGCGCGCCTGACCAAGGACGGCATGGACGGCGTCCAGGTGCACATGACCAACACCAGCAACCTGCCGGTGGAAGCCCTGGAAACCGAGTATCCGCTGGTGGTCGAGGAGTACGCGCTCGTCGACGGCTCCGGCGGTGACGGCCGCACGCGCGGCGGCATGGGCATCCGGCGCACGGTCCGGGTCGAGGAGGCCGACGTCCACTTCTGGCTCGACACCTCGCGGCAGCGGTCCCGGCCGTGGGGCCTGTTCGGCGGCGAGCCGGGCGAGAGCGCCAGCGTGGAGCTTTCCGAAGGGGCGCAACCGGTCGAGCACAGCTACACGCGCCTGCAGCCCGGCGACCGCGTCTCGATCCGGACCGCGGGCGCGGGCGGCTACGGGCCGCCCGCCGAGCGCGACCCGGACGAGGTGCGCCGGGACGTCGCCGAAGGCCGGATCTCCGCCGAGCGGGCCCGGACGGTGTACGGGGTGGAAGCGTGATCCGGACCGCCGTGCTCGGCTTCGGGGTGTCCGGGCGGATCTTCCACGCCCCGTTCCTCGCCGCCGACGACGCCTACTCGCTCGACTTCGTCGTGACGGGCAACGCCGGCCGCGCCGCCCAAGCCGCGGCCGAGTATCCACAAGCGACTGTCCTTTCCGGAGCGGACGAACTGTTCGCCCGGGCCGCCGAAGTCGACCTCGTCGTCCTCGCCACTCCGCCCGTGACCCACGCCGATCTCGCGGCGGCCGCCCTCGACCACGGACTGCACGTCGTGGTGGACAAGCCGTTCGCGGTCACCAGCGCGCAGAGCGAGGCCCTGATCGAGCACGCGCACCGGGTGGGCCGGGTGCTCACCGTGTTCCAGAACCGGCGGTGGGACGGCGACTTCCGGACCCTGCACCGGCTGGTCGACGACGGCGAGCTGGGCCGCGTGCACACCTTCGAGTCCCGCTTCGAGTGGTGGAAGCCGCAGGGCCCGCGGGACTGGAAGGCGGCCACGGGCGTCGCCGACGGTGGCGGGATCCTGTTCGACCTCGGCACCCACCTCATCGACCAGGCGTGCCGCCTGTTCGGGCCGGTCGAGCAGGTGCACGCCGACGTCCTCCGCCGCGGCGCGGGAGAGGGCGACGACGACACGTTCCTGGTGCTGGCCCACGAGAACGGCACCCGGTCCCGGCTCTTCATGTCCAGTCTCGCCGCGGTGCCCGGGCCGCGGTTCCACGTCCTCGGTGAGAAGGCCGGCTACACCAAGTGGGGCCTGGACCCGCAGGAGCAGGCGCTCAAGGACGGTGCCCGGCCCGGCGACGACGGCTTCGGCCACGAGCCCCGGGAGAACTGGGGCACGCTCGGCGTCCGCGGCGACACCCGGGCCGTCGAGCCGGAACCCGGGGACTACGGCCGGTTCTACCGCCTGCTCGCCGCCGCCATCGAGAACGGCGGCGAGCTCCCGGTCGACCCACGGGACGCGGTGGACGTCCTTCGCATCATCGAGCGGGCGCACGCCCGGAAGGGGGAACTTTCCCGATGACCGCAGGCAAGCACGTCGTGGTGGTGGGCGGGGGCGTGCTCGGCGTCTCCACGGCCACGCACCTGCAGCGCGACGGCGTGACGGTGGTGCTGGTGACCGAAGGCGAGCTGGCCGACGGCGCATCCGGGCGCTCGCTTTCGTGGCTCAACTCGGCCGGGTCCCGCTCGGCCGCCTACCACGCGCTGCGGATGGCCGGCATCGACCGGTACCGCACGCTCTTCGCCGCCGACCCCACCCGCGACTGGCTCCGCTTCGACGGCGGCCTCCACTGGGGCGCCGACCGCGGCGCGATGGAAGACCGGCACCGCGCCGAACTCGCGCACGCGTACGACTCCAAACTGGTCTCACCCGCAGAGATCCCCGGCCTCGACCCGGCCGCGGCCCCCGAGTCCGCTGTGTACAACCCCGGCGAGGGCTGGGTTTCCCTGCCGCACCTGATCGAGCACCTGGCCGCCGAGTTCACCGGGCTGGGCGGGGAGATCGTCACCGGCGCCGGCCCCGCGAGCGTCACGACCGGCGGCGGAGCCGTCACCGGGGTGACCACCACCGACGGGCAGCGGTTCGACGCGGACGCCGTCGTCGTCGCCTGCGGCGCGGCCACCCCGTCGGTGGTCGCCGGGCTGGGAGTGTCCATTCCGGACGCTTCGCCGCTGTCGATGCTCGTGCTGACCGAGCCGGCCGACACGGCGGTGCGCACCGTCATGAACACCCCGCGCGTCGCTCTGCGCCCCAACCCGGGGAACACCTTCGCCCTCGACCACCACTGGTACGAGGACCGCATCACCGAGGCGGCCGACGGCACCTGCACGATCGACGAGTCGGTGGTCAAGGAACTGACCGCCGAGGCGTCCGCCCTGCTGGCCGGCGGGGTCACCCTGACCGCCGCGTCCTGGAAGCTCGGCCGCAAGCCGGTTCCGGGCGACGGCGAGCCGGTGCTCGGTGCGCTGTCCACGGTGCCGGGCTGCTTCGTCGCCTTCACCCACTCCGGCGCCACGCTCGGCCTGATCGCCGGTGAACTGCTGGCCGGCGAGATCCGCACCGGCGAACCCCACCCCCTGCTGGCGTCCTTCCGGCCGGACCGCTTCCGGCCCTGACTTCCCGAGGAGATCCCGTTGACCGACCACGACACCCGGGAGAGCACGGCCGCCGGGCCGCCCGGATCCGATCTGCGCTCGCGGCGCAGGGTCCTCCTGTCCGCCATGCTCGGCAACGTCGTCGAGTACTACGACTTCGGCCTCTACGGCACGCTGGCGGTCATCATCTCCCGCCAGTTCTTCCCCGCGGGTGACTCAAGCGCGGCCCTGCTGTCGACCTACGCCGGGGTGGTGCTGTCCTACGCGCTGCGGCCGCTGGCCGCGATCGTGCTGGGCCCGCTGGCCGACCTCAAGGGCCGCCGGTTCGTGCTGCTGCTGACGATCGCCGTGATGAGCGTCGGCACGGCGGGCATCGGCCTGCTGCCGAACTACGCGGCGATCGGCATCGCGGCGCCGATCATCCTGCTGCTGTGCCGGATGCTGCAGGGCATCGGGGCCAGCGTCGAGTACACCACGGCCGCCAACTTCATCTTCGAGCACGAGCGCGGCAACCGGCGCAACTACCTGGCCGGGCTCAGCGTGGCGTCCACTTCGGTCGGTCCGCTGCTCGCGACCCTGGTGGCCTATTTGGTGATCTCGGCGATGCCGGCCCCGGCGTTCAACGCCTGGGGCTGGCGGATCCCGTTCCTGCTGGCGATCCCGATGGCGCTCATCGGCATCTACATCCGCCGGCACGTCGAGGAGACGCCGCAGTTCAAGGAAATGGCGGAGCTGGCCGAACGCAGCAAGGTCAAGCAGACGCCGTTCCGCACGGCGGTGCGCGAGCACTGGGGCGCGATGCTGCGCGCCATCGGCCTGGGCGCCGGCCAGCGGGTGGGCTCGTTCGTCATCCAGGCCTACTTCGTCACCGCGATGGTGAAGGCCGGGTTCGCCGAGAACAACGCGCTGCTGGCGTCCCTGCTCACCTACGCGATCGGGCCGCTCCCGGCGATCTGGGGCGGCAAGCTCGCCGACAAGCACGGGGCACGGATCCCGCTGGTCGTCGGCTACGGCCTGTTCGTCGTGCTGACGGTGCCGACGTTCCTGGCCATCGGCTCGGGTTCGCTCTGGCTGGCGGTGGTCGCGGTGGTCGCGTTCACCTTCATCAACAACTTCGTCGGCGCCCCCCTGACCACCGCGTACGTGATGAGCTTCCCGGCCGAGGTGCGGGCCAGCGCGTCGGCGCTCAACTACAACATCGGCACGACCGCGCTGGGTTCGACGGCCGGCCTGATCGCGGTGTGGCTGTTCGGCCTCACCGGCAGCAACGCGGCCTTCGGCTGGTACATGACGGTGATCTGCGTCGTCTCGATCCTGGTGGCCCTGTTCGCCATGCCGCACGCGGTCGACGAGCGGCGGCGCAGCTCACTGACGGAGGCCTGATGGACCGGCAGACGGCCGCCGAACTCGCCCGCCGGGCGGCCTACGGCCCGAAGGAGCCGGTCGAGGCCCGCCACGGCATGGTCGTGACCTCGCACCCGCTGGCGGTGCGGGCCGGCCTCGACGTCCTGCGCGAGGGCGGCACGGCCGGTGACGCCGCCCTCGCCGCGGCCGCGACCCAGCTGGTGGCCGAACCGCACATGACGGCCCTGACCGGCGGGCTGGAAATGCTGTACTACGACGGCGAAACCGGCGAGGCGGACTACCTCAACGGCAACGTGGCGGCCCCGCTGGCGCCGCTGCCCGGGTTCACCGGCGCCGACCTGACCACCGGCCGGGGCGTGCCCGTCCCCGGCTGGTGGCCGGCCTTCCGGGCCGCGCACGCACGGTTCGGCCGGCTGCCCCGCGCGAGGTTGCTGCGCGACGGCATCGAGCTGGCGCGGGACGGCTTCGAGGTCAATCCCTCCCTGTTCGGCGAGATGTACGCGCACCGGGCGGAGCTGGGCTGTCACGAGCAGGGACGGGAGGCGTTCCTGCCCGAGGGAACTCTCGTGGCGCCCGGAGGGACACTGCGTCAGGAACGCGTCGCGCGCACGCTGGAGCGGTTGCGGGACGAGGATCTGGACTACTACCTCGGCGACTTCGCGCGGGCGTTCAGCACCGAATGCCGGCGCGGCGGCGGCGTGATCACGCCCGATGACTTCGCCGCCTACGAGGCCCGCTGGCACACCCCGCTGCGGGGCACCTACCGGGACGCCGAGATCGTCACGTCCGCGCCGCCCGACGACGGCGGGTGCCAGCTCATCGAGGCGCTGAACCTGCTGGAGCTGTCGGACCTGCCTTCGTGGGGGCCGGCGCACTCGTCGGCGGAGACCCTGGAGCTGCTGACGGACGTGCACGACGAGGTGTACTACGCCCCGCCGCGCACCGCGGCCACCGACGTGGAAACCCTGCTGTCCAAGGAGTACGCGGCGCGGCGGATGGCTCGGCTCGGCACCGCTCCTCCTTCTGGGCCGGTGCCGGTACCCGGCACGATCCACGTCACCGTCGTGGACGCGCAGCGCAACGTCGCCTCGGTGACGCACTCGCACATGGCCTCGCCGTGGGTCAACGGCCTGTTCGCCGAGGGCTTCCAGCTTTCCGGCGGCGGATCGTTCTTCCAGCGCGCGATGCCGTGGCCGGGCGAGCGCGCCGCGGTCTACCTGGCGCCGAACCTGGTGCTGCGGGACGGCGTACCGGTCATCGCGTCCGGGTCGCCGTCGGTGTCGCTGGTCGCGTGCGTGCTGCAGAACCTGGTGCACCTGCTCGACTTCGGTCTGTCCATCGAGGACTCGGTGGCGGCGCCCCGGTTCGGGGTCCGGCCGCACGAACCCGCGTCCGGCTGGCTGCCGGGCGTGACGCTCGAGCACGGTTTCGGCCCCGGCGTCGCCACGGAGTTCCGCCGCCGGTGCGCCGGGCGCGGCCGGTGGCTGCGCGACCTGGGCCCGTGGCACTCGCTGACCGGCAACTTCGAAGGCATCACGCTCTCCGGCGATTTGCTGCGCTCCTGCGCGGACCCCCGCCGCAACGGCGCGGCGGAAGGTTACTGAGCGCAGACGTGCGCGGTGGTGCCGCCGACTCCGGTGAGGACGGCCCGCGTCACGCGCTCGGAGAAGTCCGGACCGGACGGCGCATGCCGGAACAGCGCCCGCAAGAGGATGGGTCCGGCGAACAGGTCGATCACCAGGTCGACGTCGTCGACGTGCACATCGCCGCGCTGCTCCGCCTTGCGCAGCACGGCGATGCACGCCTGACGGCGAGGTGCCCAGACCGCGTCGAGGAACTCCTGGCGCAGTTCCGGATCGTCGGCGAGGTCGGCCAGCAGGGCGGGCAGCACCCGGCGCATGGCGGGGTCGTCCAAGCCGAGCCGCAGCGCCTCCAAGTGCCCGGCGATGTCGCAGCCGAGGCAGCCGGTGTCGATTTCCGTGACCCCGACGCGGTCGCGCGCCATGGCGGCGACCACCAGGCGCTGCCGGCTCTTCCACCGTCGGCGGATGGCGGGTTTGGTGGTGCCGGCCCGCGTGGCGATGGCTTCCATGGTCAGCGCGGCGTAGCCGGTTTCGCGCACCAGCGCCGAGACCGCGGTCAGCACGGCCTCGTCGATGCGCTCGTCGCGGTGCCGTGGCATCGCGCCTCCCTGCTGGTCCGCGGTCACGCCACCTTACCGGAGCTGGAGCACCACCTTGCCGAACGGCCCACCGCGTTCCAGCAGCCGTAGCGCGTGCGAGGCTTCGGACAGCGGGAGGCGCTCGTCGACGACGGGAGAAAGCGCGCCCTGCGCCCACAATTCCGTGATCACCCGCCAGGACGTCCGCAGGTCCTCGGGCGCCACCGAGTTGAGGCTGAACGCCAGCACGGCCGGCGAGGTGTGGAACCGCCCCAGCAGAGCGGGAAAGAAGCCGGGTGCCGGAAGTCCTCCGGCGGCACCGCACAGCACGTACCGGCCGTTGTCGCGCAGCGATTCGAGGTAGGGCACCACGCCGGGACCCGCGACCGGGTCGATCACCACGTCGTAGGTCTCTCCGGAGACGGCGGGCGAAGTCCGGTCGATGGTCAGCCGGGCACCCAGGGCCCGCAGCCGCTCGCCCCGGGCCGCCGAGGAAGTGACGGCGGCGACTTCGGCTCCACGGGCGGCGGCGATCTGCGTGGCGAGCACGCCGATCCCGCCGCTCGCGCCGCGGACCAGGACGTGGTCGCCCGCTTTCGTGCCCGCCCGGGCGAGCGAGATCTCGGCGACGAGCGAGTTCACGCCCAAGGCGACGGTGTCGGCGGCGTCGGCGCCGTCGGGCACCGGCAGGACCCGTGCGGCGTCGGCGACCGCCAGCTCCGCGTAGCCGCCGAACGCCGGCAGGGCCAGTACCCGGCGGCCGATCAGGTCTCCGGCCACGCCCGGTCCGGCCGACCGCACCTCGCCGACGACCTCCACCCCCGGTATCGAGCCGGTCGCCGGAGAACCCGGGTACTCACCTCGCCGCAGCATGACGTCCACGAACCCCGCGCCGGCCGCCTCGGCCTCGACGACGACCTGGCCGGGCCCGGCAACCGGCTCCGGCACGGCGGCGAGCTCGAGCTGCCCGGACGACTGTACGACGACTGCTCGCACGGTGACCCACTTTCTCATTTCGTTTCGATTCGGATCGAAACGTAATGCGAGTGGTCAAAGCTGTCAAGGGTGGCACCAGCCGTCCAGGCTCCGCTCAATTCCCCGCGACGGTCTTGAGGAGGCTCTGTTCGCGGACCGCGGACGCCGACAGCGTCTTGTAGCCGTGGTCGTCGAACACGACGGTCACCTTGTCGTCGTCCGCGGACATCACCGTGCCGCGGCCCCACTCCGCGTGCTCGACCGCGCTGTTGGCGGGAAAGGCACCGCTGCCGGACGGTTGCGCCTGGGCGGTACCGGCGGCGCACGTGTCGCAGTTGCCGCAGGGCCGGTCGAGCTGCTCTCCGAAGTAGCCGAGCAGGTACTGCCGGCGGCACCCGGTCGTCTCGGCGTAGCCGCGCATCATCTCGATGCGGGACCGGGTCAGGCGCTGGTGGGTTTCGGCGACCTCGACCCCCCGCTCGACGGCCTGCCCGGGGTCCGCGGCGGCATCCCGGTATTCGAGGCGGCCGTCGGCGGTGACGCCGACCGTTCCGGTCTGCTCCAGCAGGTTGACCGCCCGGGTGCGCTGGGCCGCCGAGACGTTCACCTCCTTGCCGAGCTCGGCCGGCTTCACGGGCGCGTCGTGCCCGGCGAGGGTGGTGGCCACCTCCGCCAGCGCCTGCTCCGGTGCTTTCGCCGCGGTGAGGAACTTCTGCCTGCCCAGGTCCCGAGGCCGGTGGTACAGCGTGATTTCGGCCGGTTCGCCGTCGCGGCCGGCGCGGCCGATCTGCTGGTAGTAGGTGTCGAGCGACTCCGGCGCCGACGCGTGCAGCACGAACCGCAGGTCGGCCTTGTCGATCCCCATCCCGAACGCCGAGGTGGCCACGACCGCGTCGAGCTCGCCGCGCAGGAACTGTTCGTGCACCCGCTCGCGGTCGGCCGCCTTCATCCCGGCGTGGTAGGCCGCCACGCGGACGCCGGCCGCGTCGAGCTCCCCGGCGTAGGTTTCGGCGTCCTTCCGGCTGGTGACGTAGACCAGCCCCGGCCGGGTGGCCGGATCCGCGGTCAGCGCCCGCGTCCGCGTGAGGACGGCCTGGTGCCGGTCGTCGTCGTTCGGCAGCGGGTCGACGCCGAGGCGCAGGTTGGGGCGGTCGAAGCTGGCGAGCACCTCCCGGTGGTCGCGCAGTCCCAGCCGCCGCACGATGTCGGTGCGCACGGGCAGCGCCGCGGTCGCGGTCAGGGCGATCACGCGCGGGTGCCCGAGCCGCTCGACCACCGGCGCCAGCCGCAGGTAGTCCGGCCGGAAGTCGTGCCCCCACGCCGAAACGCAGTGCGCCTCGTCCACCACGAACAACGACACCCCCAGCTCGGCGACGGCGTCGAGGACTTCGTCGGAGGCGAGCTGTTCCGGGGACAGGAACAGGTATTCGGCGGTACCGCGGCGCAACGCCTCCCAAGCGTGCTCGCGCTCGGCGGCGCGCTGCGTGGAGTTCAGGGCCACGGCTTCCGGGGCACCGCTGTCCTCGATGCCCTCGATCTGGTCGTTCTGCAGGGCGATCAGCGGCGACACCACCAGCGTCGGACCGTCCAGGAGCAGCGCGGGCACCTGGTAGATCGCCGACTTGCCGGCCCCGGTGGGCAGCACGGCGAGCACGTCGTGCCCGGCCATCACCTGCTCCATCGCTTCCAGCTGCTCACGGGTCAGCCGGGACCAGCCGAAGTTCTCGGCCGCGATCCGCTGGAGTTCGTCGCGTCTTCCTGCCATCCGCCGCAAGTACCCGTACTTCGCGGCCGGAAACGAGAGCGTGGCCGGTGCTGCCGGAGGTTTCGCCGGGCGCGATCGGGGCAGCCTCCGGGTCCGAGCGAAGGAGGTGCCGCGGTGACCGAACCGCACCAGCCCTACGACCCACCCCAGGACACCGGCGCGCCGGACGCGGTGGAGACCGATCCGGCGGCGCTGAACAGCGCCGAAGACCTCGACGAGGACCGCCTTCGCCAGGATCCTCTCGAAGAGGCCATGGACCCGCCCGAGCACTGGACCGGTGTCACGAAGTACGGCATGACGCCGTGGGAGCAGGCCCACGACCGCCCGCTCGGCGACCGGTTGGCCGAGGAGCGGCCCGACGTCGACGCTGCGACGCCCGCGGTGCGCGAGGGCGACTTCGGCGCGAGGGATTACGAGGAAGAGCTCGGCATCTCCGCCGACGTCGCCGGCGGCTCGATGCCGGAGGAGATCCGGGAACCCCTGCCGCCCGAGTGAGCCCAGGACGGCGCCACGTTCCCGGCTGTTTTCGCCGCGATACCGGGTGGGACCGGCGCACTCGTCGTTCTCGTGGCCGGTCCCACCCCGCGTCGGTGCCGCGCCTCAGCCGGCTTTCGCACGCATCAGCGGGCGGCCTCGGCGCGGGAACCTACCTCAGTTGCCCTGGCTCGTGCCGCCGTCGGCCACGCCACTGGCGGCGCAGTTGTACGGGGACTCGCCGCTGGCCTCGTGCTCGCCCGGCGACAGGACCGGCACGCCGATGCCGTTCGCGACGTCGCGGACCGGCACCTGGACGCCGAGCACGTTGACGTTGTTGTCGCAGAACCCGACCGTGGCGTTGACGTTGTGCAGCGCGTCGGTGTTGTTCAGGTTGAGCAGGCCGAGCTGGCCGTTGGAGTCGTACGCGTGGTGGTGCTCCCAGCCGTCCGGGGTGTCGGCGGCGGCGACGCCACCGGCCAGCAAAGCGCCGGCCGCCATGGCGGTCGTGACGAAACCGATCTTCTTCAGCATGCGTGAACTCCTCGAATGAACAATTGCGTTGGACTGAGCGGCAGCGAATGGTCCGCGTCGCGCGAAGCGAAAACTACTGGCGTTTCCGCACATTGTTCCACCGGGGGACACCATCGTGTGATGACCGCGATCCGCTGACCGCGCAGTCATTGGTCCGATCGGGTTCTTCCGGGTCGGCACAAAAAGCTTCGACGCCGTGCATCGATCGGCGGGGGCCGGGAGCTCCGACCCGGATTCGACGACGTCACCTTCGACCTCGTGTCGGTGCAGTACCACGCCCTGAAGGCGGGCCACGGCTACGGCCAGTACGTGCGCGACGCCGACAACGCGGGGCGGCAGGACATCGCCGGCTTCTTCCGCAAAGTGATGGAGGAGGACTCCGCGCGAGCCAAGCAGTGCCACGAATTCCTGAAGGAGCTGTCCGGCAGTTCGGAGTCCGGTCCGGCGGTCTCGTGAATCGGCGGTCTCATCGTCCCGCCGGCCGGGCGGGACGATGAGACCCGGCTCCGGCTTTCGTCGCTTCGCACACAATGCGTTCCCGGCCGCTGTTTGTCCGCCGGCCGGCCGGGTAATGGAGGGGCATGCCCCTCAGCACTGCGTGCACGGTCTGGCAGGTGCGGCTCGTCGACGACGCCCGCTTCCGGGTGCGGTACTGCTGCCGCGGCGGTCCCGCCGGCACGTTCGACCTCTTGCTGACCTCGCCCGCGGCTGCGGATCTGCCCCCGGTCGACGACGCCGACCTGGTGCTCGCGGCGGCCGGCGTGCTCATCGACCGCATGCTGCTCGGCGGGCTCGCCCTGCCGGACGAGTACGACCTGGAGACGCTCGCCCGCACGGATCCCGCGTTCGTCCCGGAGCTGCGCCGGCGCCTGGGCGTGCCCGACGCCTTGACGCAGCCCCGGTGACAGCGGTCAGTTCTGCCCCGGATCGGCGGGACCGCTGTGGTGCTGGAGCGCCAAGCCGCGCTCACGGTCGAAGGTCACCGCGACTCCGCCGCCGACGAGCGGGCACAGCCGCAGCGCTTCGCGGGTGACGGCGTCGTAGAGCGAGTCGGTGCTGGCGCCGGGCAGGTACACCTCGACGGTCGCGCGCAGTTCGTAGCCGCCGTCGTGGCGGGCGGCCAAGGTGACCTTGGCGGTCACGACGCTTTCGCCGGCCTCCACCGCCAACGACGTCGCGGCGATCGTCAGCGACTGGTGCAGGCAGGTGGCCAGCGCCGCGGCGTAGAGGCGCTCCGGGTTCAGCGGATCGGCGGTGCCGTCGCCCGGCTCGCCGACGGCGTAGGCCAGGTCGCCCCGGCCGTCGACCCGGACGCTTCCCCGGCTGGAGGTCGCCTCCGTCGAGTAGATCTCGTCAGCCATCGCGTCTCCGCTCAGAGGATCGGCGTGCCACCGGTCACCGCGACGCGCGCCCCGGACACGTAGCTGCCGTCGTCGGAGGCGAGCAGCACGTACACCGGCGCCAGCTCCGCCGGCTGGCCCGCCCGGCCCAGCGGCACCTGCTGCCCGAACGACTTCACCTGCTCCGCCGGCATCGTCGACGGGATCAGCGGCGTCCAGATCGGCCCCGGCGCCACGCTGTTGACGCGGATTCCCTTCGGGCCGAGCAGCTGGGCGAGCGCGGCGCACATGTTGGCGACGCCCGCCTTCGTGACGTCGTAGGGCATCAGCTGCGGACTCGGGTTGTCGGAATTCACCGACGAACTGCCGATGATCGACGCCCCGGCCTTCAAGTGCGGCACGGCGGCTTTGGCGAGGTGGAAGAACGCGCTGAGGTTGGTCGCGAGCGTGTGGTCCCACTCCTCGTCCGGGATCTCTTCCAGCGTTTCGTGCGTCATCTGGAAAGCGGCGTTGTTCACCAGGACGTCGAGCCGGCCGAACTCTTCCACCGCCCGGGCGACCAGGGCCCGGCAGTGCGCCGGATCGGCGACGTCACCGGGCACGACGACGGCCTTGCGCCCCGCCTCCTCCACCCAGCGCCGCGTCTCTTCCGCGTCGTCGTGCTCGTTCAGGTAGGAGATCAGGACGTCGGCCCCCTCCCGCGCGTACGCGATCGCCACCGCGCGGCCGATCCCGCTGTCCGCACCGGTGATGAGGGCGGCCTTCCCGGTCAGCTTGCCGGAACCGCGGTAGGTGTGCTCCCCGTGGTCGGGCCGCGGGGTCATCTCCGCCGTCGACCCGGGCGGGCTCTGCTGCTGGGCGGGCTGGGACACGGAGTCCTCCTCGGGCGACGGGACACGACGGTTCCTGGTACCCCCGCGACTCCGTTTCACACGATCCGAGACCGCGTTCACTCGCACGGTTAACCGTCCGCTAACCGGGAACGCTGGCGGCGACCGCCGGTCCCGGCGTGCCCCGATCCGACGACGGAGGGATCACCGTGTTCCGTCACACGAAACTGCTGCAGTTCGAAGCCAAGCCCGAAAAGCCCGACCCCGTCTACGCCCACAAGCTCCAAGAACTCATCGGCGGCGCCTACGGCGAGATGACCGTGAC